>JBBSCL010000006.1:0-19687 GCA_038250345.1 Leptolyngbyales cyanobacterium | reverse complement strand
CTTGATTGTTGGAAGGTACGATAAAGATACTTCTGGAAGGTCACACCCATGGCTTTAGCATCTCATAAGCCAGTCGAAATTATTCGGACAGAACGTGGACTGACCATCTCTGGCACTCGCATCACCCTCTACGATGTGATGGACTACGTGGCTGCCCAATATCCTCCCAAGTTCATCCGGAATCTCTTCAACCTCACGGATGCTCAAATCAACGCGGCTTTTGCCTATATTCAGTTAAATCGTGCTGAAGTTGAGGCAGAGTATCAAGTCGTCCTGAAAGAAGCCGCAGAGCTACAAAAGTACTACGAAGAACAAAACCGTGAGTTAATCGCCAGCATTGCCAAGATGCCACCGCCACCGGGTCGAGAGGCTGTTTGGGAGAAACTTCAGGCACAGAAAGCTAAACTCCAAGCCAAACTTCAAGCCGAGCTTGAGTCCCCTGCATGATTTTTCTGGTGGATCACAACCTTGAAGGACACGCACTGCTATTGTCAGGAAGCCTCACCAACCAAGGTTGGGCAGATTTATTCCCCATACGCTTTGTGCTATTAGAAGAGACAGCTTTACCAATCACCAGTAGTGACAGGTTTGTTTGGCGCTTCGCTCAAGCAAACCAGATGATCTTGCTCACTGCCAATCGCAGAATGAAGGGCAAAGATTCGCTAGAGCAAGTACTGCGCGAAGAAAATATGCCCACCTCACTTCCTGTTGCGACCATTGGCGATGCCGATCGCGTGTTAACTGATGCAGACTATCGAGACCTGTGCCTGAACCGTCTCCTTGAACTTGCTCTTTACCTCGATAACTATCTGGGCACACGCCGCATCTTTATTCCATAAACTACTGTAATTTGAGAGAATTTGTTGGTGCGTTCAAATCCATCTGCTACTGCTCAACTGGTCGTTAGCATTTCTATTTTGCTTTAGCTTCTAGGGCTTCCAGGCGACTTTTTAGGTCTTGGTTTTCCTGTTTGAGTTGATCAAGTTCGGTGCGGAGTTGTTTGACGGCTTTGTCTGATCCGGCGTTTTTCTGGACTTTTTGGACGGCTTCTTCGGCAATGCGACGGACGCGACCATCGGGGGTTTGGTCTGCCAAGCCTTGAAGAATCGCGATCGCTTTTACGGTTTCCATCTGCCCTAATGCGTTGGCGACGGATACTTGCGTTAGAAAAAAGCTTTCTCGCGAGAGTTCTTTGAGCCGATTGAGAATACGTTCTAAATTGACATTGGTTTGTCCGCTGGAGATGGAACCGAGGGCACGAATGGCGGCGAGCCGCAGGGCTTGGGGAGTGCCGAGTTCTGTATAGTCCACAATCATATCCAGTGCCGCTTCTGAGGTTTTCATTTGGCTCAGGGCAGCGATCGCGCCTGATCTCACTACTTCATTCCAGCCTTGTCGCTCCTTTAGCACCGACTTCAGCAGTTTCAAGATTTTTTCTTCTTTCCCATCCATCAAGTTAGCTCCGGCAATACTGCCCAAGGCGCGAATGGCTGCGGCTTCCACGTAATAGCTAGCATCGCCTTTCTCCACAATTGGCTTCAAGGCTTTGTAGCTGTCTGCGGTTTTGATGGTTGCCAAGGCTTCCACCGTGGCGCGACGCACTTTGGCATCGGCATCTTCCAGTCCCACCAGCACTTCTACAAATGTCTGATCCAACTTGATAGTTGCCAGATTTTTCACCACTTCCACGCGCACTCCCCAAAATGGCTCTTGCTTCAGGGCGGTGGCTAAGGCTCTAACGGATTCCAATCCGCCCTTCTTTCCCAGGGCTTCGGCGGCATAGATGCGAGAAACCGGATCGGGATCATGCTGCAACTGGGCTTTGAGTTCGGGAAACGGATACTCTAGTGCCACAGTTTTCAGAGTGGGATTGCTGACATCAAAGCTGATGAAGTCGGGCTTTTGCTCCAGCGGGAAGTAGAAGGATTGTTCGCGATCGCAAATTCGCACCGAGAAGAGTGCGGGGTCTGTTTCCTCAATTGTGTAGCCAAAGGCGATCGCAATTTTCAGGTCGAATAGGTCTTTGCTGTTGCCATCCTTGGCTTGGGTTTGGGTGACGGTGACTTTTGCCAGATTGCTGTCGCTATCCCAAGAGTAGGCAACTTTATAGTCGGGGTGTCCGCCACGAAAGACATATTGATCAAACAGGAACAGCAGGTTGCGTCCAGTGGCGGTTTCAATGGCGCGTAGCAGATCCACAGTTTCCACGGTGCTGTGGGCGTTGTCGTTGACGAATTGGGCGATCGCCTTCCAAAACAGATCCTCGCCGAGTTCTGCCCGAATCATGTGATAAACGCAGGCTCCTTTTTCGTAGAGATGGCGATCGTAGAGTTCGATCGCTTCTCGGTAAACATGCGTGACAATGGGGCGACGATAGCGAGATGCGTCCTCATCTAAATAGTTGCGGGCTTCGTTCAGCAGATAATAGGCGGCATCGTCGGCACCATATTCATGATCCGTCCACAGAACCTCGGAATAGGATGCCATTCCTTCTTTGAGCCATGCGTGTGACCAATGTTTGATCACGACGAGATCGCCAAACCATTGATGCGCCAATTCATGAGCAACCAAACTTTCGGTATTACGGTTGTCGATCGCAGCCCGTTCGTCAATCAGGCAGCGATCGGTCAGCAGCGTCGTGGAAGTGTTTTCCATGCCGCCAAAGATAAAGTCATCGACGCACACCTGGGCATATTTGGGAAACGGGTAAGCGTAGCCATACTTTGCGCTAAAAAACTCAATCATGCGCGGCGTTTTGCCCATGCTGATCCGAGCTTCAGTTTCTTTGCCTTTCTCCACGTAGTAGGTAACGGGTTTGCCGTTCCACTCGTCTCGCAGTTCGGTAAAGTCGCCCACTGCCAGCGTCATCAAGTAAGTCGGATGCACCTGCTTTTGATGCCAGTGAAAAATCTTGAAGTCCTTACCCTCTTGAGTTTCCACCAGTTCACCGTTGGAAATGGCAATCAGGTTCTTAGGCACACGGACGCGAATTTCTGAGGTTGCCAGTTGCCCTGGATAGTCGAAGCAAGGAAACCAAAAGCGGGAGTCTTCATCTTCTCCCTGAGTCCAGACTTGCACGGGCTTATTGGGGTAGTGCTTGTCTGGGGCGATAAAGTACAGTCCACGCTGGGGTTTTTCAACGCGATAGGCGATCGCCACTTTCACTATTTTTCCAGCCTCCGTTGGCTCAGTTAACTGCACCTGCAACTGCTCCCCGTCATAGTCAAACTTCTGCGAAATTTCTGCCACAGTCACCGCGTCGATGATCAAGTTGACGGCATCAAAAGTGAAGCGATCGATCCCACTGCGGACGGGCTTAATTTGAATGCTGCAAGTTCCTTCATAGCTTTGGTTGGGAATATCCAAGGTCAGGTCTAAGAAAATATGCTCTACCTGTCCTGGGCGATCGGGATTGTAGTGAGGTTTCGCACCGGGCAACTCAAAAGATTTGTGACCGTTATCAGGATTAAAGTGTGACTGCATAGTGGGGCAACTAAAGAAACAGAACCAAGAAAAATAATTGTAGTCCTTAGTCGCTTGCCTAGGCTATCTGCTGGATAATGAGTTTGGATATTTGCGATCGCCCTACCCAACTTTTTATGACTGCCACTGTTTCACCACTCAGCTTTGCATCTCGTGTAGTTAACGGCATTTTGGCGATTAAGCCGATCGCCGCTCTAGCAAAAAATCGCGCTCGTCAAATGATGATCCAACGGGCTGATGACATCGGCGTGCCCTGGCTAGAGGAAGTCGCGACCCTGAGGGCACGAGACTGGAGCGCGGATCTGGCGACGGTGCAAAATCCCAATTTGCAATATCCCGCTTACTACACGACATCCTTCCACGCTTATGAAGAAGGAAACTTGGGTTGGGAGCCTGCGTTGGAAGTGGAAGTTGCTGCCCATGCTGTTCATGCGCGAATTTGGCAAGAGGGTGACGCATCCGGAGATTCTCGCTTGCGCCAAAGCTACCACGAGGCAATGAAAACCCAGTTATCAGCACAACCCAAGGATATTGTTGATTTGGGCTGTAGTGTCGGCATGAGTACATTTGCGCTGCAAACTACTTTTCCAGATGCAGCACTTACCGGGGTGGATTTGTCGCCCTATTTTCTAGCGATCGCCCACCATCGTGCCCAGTTGCGATCGCAAGACAAAGCCTACGGAGTTCAAGCCCGTTTTCTTGCCACGCCCCATACGCCTTCTACGCCCCATTGGGTTCATGCCGCTGCCGAAGCCACAGGACTACCTAGCGCTTCCTTTGATTTGGTGTCTACTTGCCTAATGTTTCACGAGTTGCCCCAAACAGCGGCGATCGCGATTTTGCAAGAAGCTCGTCGATTGCTGCGTCCCGGTGGACATTTGGCAATTATGGACATGAATCCCAAATCAGAGATTTATGCCAAAATGCCGCCCTATATTTTGACGCTGCTGAAAAGCACCGAACCTTACCTGGATCAATACTTTGCGTTGGATATTGCCCAGGCGATCGCCGATGCTGGCTTCGATCGCCCCACCATTATCTGCAACACGCCCCGCCATCGAACCGTGGTAGCCAGAGCGATCGGCTAAGAATTATGGACGTTACTGAATTGAGATATGAATGGCAAAATTCGCCTACCAGCAGCAATTTCCTGCCGTACCCTCTATTTGCGTAAGCCTAACTCCATTAACCAGATTAAAGTTATGCGGCATCCATCATCTGAAGTTCGCGATCGGCGATTCGCTTCCGCAACTGCAACCGGAACACCGAAAACTGGTTTCGTAACAGATTCAGGTCGATCTCAAGTTCTACTCGATCGTTTTGAGCAGTCTGCAAATTTGTCCAGGCTTTGCGATAGTCGGCAGCGCCCATCAATTCCAACCGCTGCGCCTTCTGTTGAGCATCGTTTCGCAGTTCGCTATCAAAAGCGATCGCAGTATCAATCTCAGCCGTCAAGCGGTTCACAATATCCTGCAAGCGGCGTAAGTGTTGCTCTGTCCGCAGCAGTTGGTGTTCTTTCTCCGCGATCGCCACGGGATAATCCACTAATTTCATCATCTTCGTTCCTCCAATTGGCAGTAGAGGTTAAGGGCAAAAAACAAGTCCTTCATTAAATCTATTTAAACAAAGATGCCCGTGAGTCGGCTGTTTCAAGAGATTGACACGAGGTTGAAAAACGTCTTCTTTCAGACGGATAACCCATCCTTCTCGTAAGATTGAGAAATGACTGAACTAGAGCTACCCATTTCTGCAAACACGATGGTACAACTGGCACTCCGACAACTCAGCGTTCCCCCTGGGCAAAAAGTTCTACTCTACGATGTTTCCTGGCAGGAATTTGAGGCGATTTTGGACGAACTCGGAAATCATCGCGGTTCTCGCCTCGCTTATGACAACGGTGTTTTGGAGATTTGGATGCCGCTACCCGAACATGAGTACGACAAAGAGATTATTGGTGATTTGTTGAAAGCCTTGTTAGAAGAATTAGATGTTGAGTTCCTCACGCTTGGATCTACAACGTTCAAAAACAAGCAGATTGGTCAGGGATTAGAACCAGATCAATGTTTCTACATCAAAAATGAAGCAGTAGTTCGAGGGAAAAATCGGCTCGATTTAACCGTTGATCCCCCGCCTGATTTAGCGCTTGAAGTTGACATCACTTCTCGCACTCATCCCGATATTTATCAAGCATTGAAAGTACCGGAATTGTGGCAGTTCGATCGCGTTCAATTGCAAATCAAAATTCTACAAAACGGTGAATACATCGAAGTGAACGAAAGCCCAAATTTTCCCGGAATGCCACTCAAAAAAATCATCTTGCAATTCCTGGAAGACAGTAAAACTGCGGGGCGCAACACCGTTATGAAAGCCTTTCGTCATTGGGCACGCGAACAAAAACCTTTGTAATTCAGCTTTTAGATTTACACTGCGATCGCTCGAAAGGAACAAAAGCGATCGGCTAAATTGCGCTATAAACACAAGAGAAACCTAACAGAGTGCAGTTTGGAGGCGAGTATGCGGCTGACTGCCGAATGTCAAATTTCCTTTGAAGCCAGCGCCAACTCCCGTCATTTTCATGCTACGCCCTCGTAGTGGGCAAGGACAGTGGGTCGTGTCTGAGACTTACTTGCTTGAACCCAGCGTTTGCGTCACTGAATACATCGACACCTTTGGCAATTTGTGTCAGCGGTTAGTGGTGCCAACAGGTGCTTTTCGGCTGCATACGACTGCTTGTGTAGAAGCTGCTGCTGATATTGACGTGTTTCCAGGTGCGCCCTTTGTGCCGATTCAGCACTTGCCAGAAGAAGTAATTCGGTTTCTGCTGCCCAGCCGCTACTGCCAATCTGATCAGATGGGCGACTTGGCGCTAGAAATTGTCGGTGATGCAGAGCCAGGGTATAACCAGGTGGAAGCCATTCGACACTGGATTCAAACCCATGTGGAGTACCGCTATGGCACCAGCGATGCCTCAACTTCTGCCATCGATACTGCCCAAAGCCGTGTGGGAGTCTGTCGCGATTTTGCCCATCTGGGAATTGCCCTCTGTCGCAGTCTAAATATTCCCGCCCGGATGGTCGTGGGCTATCTCTATCAGCTTGACCCAATGGATCTTCATGCCTGGTTTGAAGCTTATGTGGGCGATCGCGCTGAATCTTCTACAGTGGGTCGCTGGTATACCTTTGATGCCACTCAAAAAGAACCACGCGGCAACCGGACCGCGATCGCTTATGGCTGCGATACCACTGATGTTGCCCTCTCGACCCAGTTTGGAGCGATGCAACTGCTAGAGATGAAGGTAGGAGTAGCAGCTTTAAAGGAAAGGAATGACCAATAGACCTCTTGCGCGAATCTTTGCCCTCACCCTAAATCCCTCTCCCAAAGCGGGAGAGGGACTTTGAAATCGGCTCCCCTTCTCCCAAATTTGGGAGAAGGGGTTGGGGGATGAGGGCTGCTTTTGTACTTATGCAAGAGATTTAATGAAACAAATACTCTTGTAGGGCGCGTTGAGCTTAGTCAAAACGTACTTTGAGAAAATTGAGAATAAAGTCAGAAGTCAGACCTTGATCTGACTTCTGACTTTTAAGCTTGATTTCTAGCTGCTGATTATCACTGGTGTTCTTCAGCTAGCTATTTTGGCAAATTACCAACAATCTGGTTCTTCAATTCTCCTAGCTCTTGTCCTAATTCTTGGCGGGTGGCTGCCTTCAACATATAGCGATAGACGAACCAAGCGCTATATCCAAGCCCCACTAACTGCAAAATAGGAGCGAGTAGCGGAATATCATCTACCGCATCAAGCAACGCCAAGGTCATCTTAACGGCTAGAATACCAGCAAAAATTAGACCCAAGGTAATCAAAGGACGACTATATTCACCAAAAAACTCAGACAAATACTCAGGCAAACCAGCTAAAAACTTGGAGACACGTTCTCCAACATTGTTTAACTGTTGACTAACTTCGCTAGTAGGTTCACCAGCGGGTAAAAGAAGAGGCTCGTCGTAAACTGGCAGCACAGTAGGATCAGTAAAATCAGGGGCGCTTGCCGTTGGAATTTCAGTTTCTCTAATTTCAGAGTTCATTATTTATTACCTGGAATAACAACCTAGATGTTGCCTCTTAGGGGAGTTGCCACCACCAAAGCATCAACTGTTTAAGAATACTATTTTGCCTAACTTTTGAATAACTGACATATGCAGTCAGATAGATAAATACCCGATATTCTTGATTCTGTAAACGGTACTTAACAAGTTTCTATGTATTCTTCTTGACGATGCGGTTCTGTTCTGAGTTTTGGAGAGGCAAAAACAGCGGAAATTTAGCTGGAAATTTAGAGGTAATGCTGAGGTGCTAAGGAAGTCTGCGATCGCATGGGTTCACCAAACTCCTGGGTGTTTGCAGTGTAAATTTCTTCTTGAGCATAGTGAATCGATAGGCGAGATGCCCCTACGATGACCCAAGCATCCCAGCAAAGCTGCTCCATATCATGAAGTAATTGATCGACGATCCAAGGTTCAGCACAATGGATCGCTAGTGTATTGTTCTGGTTTAAATGTAGAAAGCACAGCAACAAAGAACGCAGAGAAGAAGACCGAAATCGATCTATACGTTGTTGCTCAAGGGTGAGTAAATCATTGTGATTAAAGTCTAAAAACATAGGACGATTCTCGGTTCGGAACAATATCTTGATTTAACCGGACTGGAAGAAATGTCCCTACGGTAAAACCTAGGATATTTTTAGTTGGCTTCATCAGCATCTAAGAAAATTTACGCAGGCAATAGTAAATATGCCCAAGTCCAAGATGCACTCAGCATTATGCGTGATCAATCGCAAATCATCAATGATGAATTATGAAGCTTCAACTTGTCGTTACCCAAACCCTCACTTAATGAAGAAGATCCTGCCAAAAATTTCAAGTTCCGTTGCTGGGGACGAGGTCTTATGTTTAATTTTATTCAGTCACTAATTTGGATGAACTGGAAGAGAGGGAGTCCATTGAAGCATTTAAGCGTAAGGTGAAGGTTGTCCAGCCGTGATTGCTTTCGACTTGGATAGAGCCACCTAATTCAGTTACGAGCCGCTGCACCAAAGCTAACCCTAAGCCAGTGCCGCCTTGCCTCCAGCGATCGCTATTGGGCACTCGATAAAATCTATCAAAAATTCGAGATAGCTCTGCTGTTGGAATTTCTGCTTGGTTGGCTACAGAAAATACGATATCTGGGGCGCGATCGCTAGATAAGGCTATCGGCTCCACGCTTAAAATAATCTCGCCATTGGGAGGAGTATATTTGCAGGCGTTATTCAGCAGTTCAGCTAGCACCCGCTCCAAGGCGGACTGATCTGTGATCAGGGTCGGCAGAGTATCTGAAATACGAATTTGTAACGTTTGCTGACGATCGTGCGATCGCGATCGAAAGGGTTCTACTAAGTGAGTCAGGCACGCTTGCAGATCCATTTCTGATGGGTTCAGCAAATACGCAGAGGCTTCTAGCCGTTGGAGATCAAGCAGATCATTAATTAAGTCAATTTCTCGACTGCACTCAGATTGCAAGATATCCAAATACTGCTTTTGTCGCTCTGGACTGTTTATGGTTTTCAACATATGGATCGCCATCTTCATGTTAGACATTGGAGTCCGCAGTTCATGAGACACGGTACTGAGGAAATCATCTTTTAACTGGTTAAGCTCTTCTAGGGCAGTAACTTGTGCCTGGGTTGCCTGATGTAGCCGAGCTTGACGAATCGCGATCGCGCATTGATTTGCCACCTGCTGCACCAGCCGAATTTCTAAGTCTGTAAAGGATTCATCCGCTTGTTTAAACAGCCACAAATCACCCATGACGCTTTGATCATCCACAATGGGGCAGACAAAAGCAGCGTGGAGTCCGGTAAGCGGTCGCATACCCCCATCACGAATGCGGCAAAACTGAAAGTATTGGGCTTGCAAAAGCTGATTGTACAGATGAGCGTGATCTGCCATCTCAATGGTGGAACCTTTTGCCGTGGGGAAACCAACGCGAATATATTCATAGCGAATGGTAGAAGTCGCTTGTTCTAAATCATAAATGCCCGCATCACACCCAGAGGTTCCTAACCCTAGAACTAGTTCTTGAACGGCATTTTGGAGAATTTGGTCTTCATCTAAGCTGTCGCGTACGGAGTCTGTGATCCGCTTTAGCATTGCTTCGTAGGTTAACGCTTGCTGAAGTTGGGCGGTTCGTTCTCGCACTTGCTCTTCGAGGTTTGCATTAAGTTGACGCACTTGGCGATAAAGCTCGGATTGTTGAATGGCGATCGCCACCTGAATGGCGAGTTGTTCCAATAGCCCTACTTCATAATCTGCCCAAAAGCGTACCGTACTACATTGATGGGCAACTAACATTCCCCATAGTTTATTTCCGTGCAAAATTGGCACCGCTAAAAACGATTGGATTTGCCACTGCTCCATAAAAGCTTGCAGTTCAGGGGATTGCTGCTGTTGATGGTCTACCACACCATGATGCCCCTGACAGTAAGTTAAAGGGCGCTCTCCAAACGCGGTGTCGTTGATGGTTAAACCCAAAACGGAAGGGTAGTTTGGCTGAACCGATTCTGCTACGACAATGCGATCGTCATTATCAAGATCGCGACAAATCACCACCCGATCCGCCATTAAAAACTGGCGCACTTCTAATACGGTTGTGTTCAAAATTTCGTTTAAGTTTAAAGATTGGCGAATTCGGTGAGAAATACTAGCGGACAACTGCGCCAATCCTGCCATTAATCGTTCTCGCTCTGCCTGCTGCAAGAGGGCTGCTTCTGCCAATTTACGCTCAGTAATGTCTCGTGTGAAGCAGTGATGCCCAATCAACTGGTCATACCAATCGTAGGCAGCCACCATCATGATTTCTTTGTAGAACGTCGAGCCATCTTTACGAATTGCCCGCACTTCTGCCTCAGATTTGCCGTGCAGCAGCATTTGTTGGTGGCTTGACTTGGCGATCGCAATATCCTCAGAATGCACAGTATCTTGCCAAGCCATCCCAATCATTTCTGCCTGTTCATACCCTAATGCTTCGACGTAAGCCCGATTCAGGGCAATATAGTTCCCTCTAATATCCAAACGAGCGATACCTTCTACAGCATTTCCCAGCGCCGTACTCATTTCTAGGAGTTCGGCTTGGGCGTGTCGCCGCTCAGTCACGTCTACCAAAAAAAGAGACAACCCGTCTGTTGCAGGAAAGACACGCACCTGAAACCAAGTTCGTAGAAACGGATAAAACTCTTCAAAGCTGACTGGAATCTGTTGGGAAAGGGCTTTATGGCATTCTTGGTCTAAAATTGAGCCGACAAAATCGGGGAAAGTTTCCCAAAGATTTTGACCTAGCAATTCCTCTCGCGATCGCTGAATGAGTTGTGCCGCTTGGTTGTTGAGATAGGTAAAGCACCAGTTTCGATCTAAGGAAACAAAGGCATCCGTAACGCTTCCGAGAATACTGGCAATCTGCCGATTAGCGGCACGTAGGGCTTCTTCTACCCGATTGCGTTCGGTAATATCATGACAGTTGACGACGACTCCCCGAATGGCAGGATCATCTAGCAAGCTAGTGGCAACCGCTTCAAAAGTACGCCAGCAGCTATCCCGATGCAGCACACGATATTCGATCGCGGCTTGCCCGACTCGTGGATTTTGAACCGCGTTTTGCAAAACTTCCATAATGATGACCACATCTTCTGGATGCACCAGTTCAGCAGCCGATTTGCCAGCAACATCTTCCAGCCGATAGCCCAATACCCGCTCTGCCGAAGGACTACAGTAGCGAAAAATGCCCGTTTCATCCAAAATCACAATGATGTCGGTGGCATTTTCAATTAAGGATCGAAAGCGGCGATCGCCCTCTTCCAGCGTAATTTCTGCTGATTCGCGTTCCAACCTGTTTATCTAACCTATCCATTGTTAGTGAATCCCCAGCCGTTGGTTAAGCAGTCCCCATGCTGTGATCAATATTCCAAGTACAATGCCACCCAGACTCTTTATAGTGCAACTGCTGACTGGATAATGTAATCGTATTTCTGCTGAGCGCTCAAAATTTTTCGGAGGAATATTCGTTAGCTCTAGAAATAACTAAGCTCCGATCATAGACTAAATTTTATAAAACCCTAATGATTGAGCGTTGTTTGAAACAAAGCAACGCATTCGTTTTAAACAGCAATGGGCTGCCAATATTGCCATGCAGCATAGGCAAGGGTCACAATGCCGGTCACAATCGACGATTCATCAACGGCAAACTGGGGATGGTGCAACGGATAATTGGGGCGATCGCGAAACCCAACCCCCAACCGAAACATACTCCCCGGCGCGTGTTGCAGATACATCGAAAAATCTTCTGCGCCCAACGACGGCTCTTGAATCATCACAATGCCGCTGTCGCCCCATGCATCTCTAGCGGATGATTCTAACAGTTGGGTCAAAGCTAGATCATTTTGCACAGAAGGCACCCCACGCTGATAGTTCACCTCATATCGGGCACCGTAAGGCTGGCACACTCCCGCCACAATTCGTTCAATCCAATCTGGCAGAGCGACACTCGTTTCTGGATGCAGCGATCGCACTGTGCCCAATAGCTTTACCTGATCCGCAATCACATTGGGTGCGCGTCCACCATTAATTTGCCCAATCGTCAACACCACCGGACGCAATGGGTTTTGGGTGCGGCTAATTGCCTGCTGCAACGTGGTGATCACCTGCGCGGCAATCCAAATCGCGTCCACCGCCTCATGCGGACGCGCCCCATGCCCCGACTCGCCCAAAATCGTAATTTCCAAATCATCTGCTGCTGCCGTCAACGCTCCATAGCGAATGCCGACCATCCCCGCTGAAATGGACGGGAACACGTGCAGCGACAGAATGCCCGCGACTTCCTTCATTGCTCCATCTTGGATCATCCAATTGGCACCCTGCGCCACTTCTTCCGCTGGTTGAAACAAAAACCGCACGTTCCCCGGCAAAATTTCGCCCATTTGCGAAAGCACCATTGCCGTGCCCAATCCTACCGTCGTGTGAACATCATGCCCACAGGCGTGCATGATGCCCATTTGCCGGGATGCAAACTCTAGCCCCGTGCGCTCGTGAATAGGTAACGCATCCATATCGGTTCGGATCGCCAGCGATCGCGCACCACTGTCTTCACCCCATAATTCTCCGATCACTCCAACTTTGCCTACGCCTTCTTTAACCTGTAACCCACACGATGAAAGCACTCCAGCCACATAAGCGGCGGTTTGATGTTCTTGACCACTCAGTTCTGGATGGCTATGTAAATGGCGACGAATTTCAATAAATCGCGGAGCTAAGTTTGCAGCGAGATCCTTAATCCGAGTCAGCATGAGGCAATGTATTGTGCTTTACCCTCATGATACGAGATGTAAAGGGAAAGGGCGAAGACGAATGGCGAATGGCGTAGCGTCTCCGTAGGAGATAGGGCGAGTGGCGTTCACGTAGCGTTGACCTAGGAGATAGGGCGAGTGATGAATGGGAAAAGAATGTGGACAGGGAATGGATGAATGGTAGATAGTGGGCAGGGAGAGCATTCGAGGTACTACTCCTAGCTTTAAAGCATATTGGTTTCTTAGAGCTATCTTCTCCTAACCTCTGTTCCCTCGCTTATGCCTATTAAAGACAAACACTGGTTCCAGACGGCATTTCAGATTAAAGGGTCTGTGATTCCGGCTATTGCGGGGCGCACAATCATCTGCGGTTTGTTTGGAGTGCTGATCTCAGTTTTTGATTACTTCAAGCATCCAGTGGCGCTACCGACCCTTGCCAGTTTGATTCCCAACATTGTCTTGGGGCTGCTGCTGGTATTTCGGACGAACACGGCATATGAGCGCTTTTGGGAAGGGCGAAAATTGTGGGGGACGATTGTGAATATGACTCGCAACTTGTCTCGTCATATTTGGATTGTGGTTCCGGCGAAACAGCCACAAGATCGGGAAGGTAAAGTTGAGGCGTTGAAATTGCTGGTGGCGTTTGCGATCGCCACCAAGCAGCACCTCCGACAGGAAACATTAGGGGTAGAAGTGGAGAAATTGATTGCACCCGCCAAATTTCGCAACCTCCAAACAATGAATCATCCGCCACTGGAGATCGCTTTTTGGATTGGAGATTATCTACAGCAGCAATATAGCCATCACCAGTTTGATAGCTACCAACTGATGGCAATGCAAAATTTACTCAATGGCTTAGTCGATAGCTTAGGCGGCTGTGAACGTATTCTTAAAACGCCCATGCCACTGGCATACTCGATTCACCTAAAACAGTTGCTCTTGCTGTACTGCTTATCGCTGCCGTTTCAAACGGTGGGTCAGTTGGGCTGGTGGACAGGAGCAGTAGTGGCGCTGATTAGCTTTACGCTGTTTGGCATTGAGGAAATTGGCATCGAAATTGAAAACCCCTTTGGGCATGATGCTAACGATTTACCGCTAGATGCGATTTGCACCACAATGCTTCGGAATATCGAAGATTTGATGACGCACATTCCAGAAATGGATAGTGCGTTTGGAGACGACTTGGCAAACACTGCTATCCCGTTTGCCAAGATGACTAATAATCTTGTTTAAGTTGAAATGAGCGTTGATTCAGAATACTGGGGCACGATTCCTGTAGGAAGGTCTTCACGAATCGCAGTAGGAAAATGCTGGTCAATAATTTTAGGAATTTCACTTGCGGCAATGCGGCTGTAGCGAGTTTTATTAGGCATAACTAGATTTGGACCTGCTTTGCACTGTTTCATGCAGCCTGTGCCTTTGATGGTCACTTGGTTCTGCAAGCCGCGATCGCTTAAGGTTTCTTGCAATGCCTGACAAATCGCCTTTCCACCCCGCTTCATGCAGTCTGATTTTTGACATATCAATATCGTCGCCGGACGTTGCGCCTTAGATTCCCCAGGAGTGGTTTGCCTAGAAAGGGGCATCTCAAGGCTTTCCACCATTGGATTGCTGCCTTGTCTAGGAACTGCTTGGTTGATCAAAAACGCCTTATATTTAACTTCTCCTGTGGTTAAATCAACTAATTTTTCTCCAACGACCCCAATCCAACTGCCAGAAGTTAGTACTCCATTTACTGAAGCTCTTGCTTCTTTAGAAAGCTTGATCCAAAGTTCACCTTCCGCCGTTGCCATACACAGGTGCTTTATCTTGTAACCGTCTTCCAAAATGAAGCTGAGAAAACGTCCTTCAAGGCTAAATGTGGACACGTGCTTGTGTTTTTTGCTCATAATTCGGTGGAGAAATACAACTGATAAAATACGACGAACAAATGGCGAAATCGTTTAGATTGTGTCAAAAAATTATGACATTTTCCAGCATCTTTCCAGCCAGTCTATAAGCTCTGGACGGGATGCGGTGATCTGCTGGACAACACTGCGAAGCTGCAAGATAGCGATCGGGTGAATGATTTCCACCTGTAGGCAGCCATCAGATTGGCATTTGCAAGGAATGTTAAGGTCTTGTAAGCGCTGACAGGCGAGCCAGCGATCGCAGCGAGAAATCGACCCAACTGGAGCAGTCAGCGTCATTGAGATAGATGAATTCATTAGTTTAGCTAATGCAAATGATTCTTAGTGTTTATTAAGTCTTGGCGATCGTGTTATTGCAGCAAAATGCATTCCACTCAAGCTCAAACATTGTTGAGCCTAGTATTCCCATCAGTCAGAAGCGGATGCACAAAAATTTAAGCAGGAAAGTTCAAATATTGGACTCGGCGACTTTCTGAAATGGTGCTAGTCATAGTTGCAAAAGAAATTCAATAGCCTATTTATTAGAATACACCATAACAAGCCACTTGCATATTATTCTCAATAACCTAATTCTTTTGCAAGAAGCCGACACAAACGGATGCATCGGAATCAACCTGAATAGGAGATAGTGAGAGGTAGATCATAAAACCTTCGTTTTCACTGGCTGAGAATCAATGTTTACGCCTTTACCGATGAAGCTTGAAGCGGCTCAGACGCTTTTGCGGCAGTTTATTTGCATCGAACGAGTGCCCGTCGATCAAATGCCTAGCCCAGAAGCCATTCGATTAGCGTTACGGCAGGTTTGCGATCGCTCCGATTATCAAATTTTTGGCATTTGTGCAGATACTGCGACCGAAGCGATCTCGACCCTACATCAATATCTTGCGGCTCTGGGATACTCTGCCAGCCCTCAGCCCGATGCCATCGCTGGCTCCGTTTATCTCAAGTTCAACCCCAACACTAACCGCTGCCACTTGGATGTTTATACGGGAACTCATCGCGGGGTGCTGGTGTCTTGCCAATCGGCTGACGATGAAGACGTGAACGAAACCTATGGGCACCTGCCGCTCAATTTATTTTCAGGTACGGCATGAAACAATTCATTCCTGCTGCTTGGAGATTGCACCTCAAAGTTATTCAGAGAAATTGGTTAGATTGGTCAGCGGGGCAATCCAATCACTTTGCTGATTCGCAACAGTTGTTGGATGCAGAAAAGCGCTTATTTCAACCTCAACTTGATCTGACTCAACCCATTTTTACAACGGAATATTCTGATAACAAGAAGCATAACTTGGCATTGGCGATCGCCTACATTCAAGACGTACTGATTTCACCTAATCAAATTTTTTCGTTTTGGCATTTAGTCGGGTGTCCCAGCCAAAAAAGAGGATATTTAGCTGGACGAGCGATCGCTAAAGATCAGCTTACAGCAGAAGTTGGCGGGGGTTTATGTCAACTGTCGGGGTTGATTTACTTCTTGATTTTGAAGGCTGGAATCATGCCTTTAGAGCGGCATCCTCATTCCCAAGATATTTATACTGAGGCAAGCCGCTTTGCACCCCTGGGTTCAGATGCAACTGTAGTATATGGCTATAAAGATTTACGGTTTATAAATCCCTTTTCCTTTCCTTTTTATTTCCAGTTTGATTTACAATCTCAGCAAATCCAAGCGGCAATTTATGCGCCTAAAGTATTTCCTAAATCACGCATAGAATTCAAGCAATTAGAATTATCTAATGGCATTCAGGTTCAAACGCTTCGCTACACAGTAGACAATTCTCAATTTGAAGTACTTGATTCTACCTTTTACCCAAAATTGCTTTGCTAACTGTGTAGGAATTGCGTATGATTTTTTCTCCCATGACTACTTTGGATGACCTGCGCGCCATGCTGAGAGTGGGGCAGCGAGACTTGGCGGATTGGCAGTCGGGGGCATTGGCAGTGTCGGCAGTGCCGGGATCGGGCAAATCTACGGGAATGGCAGTGGCGGCGGCGATCGCGATCGCGCGAAATCACCTAAATGCTCGGCGGCAGTTGATTGTGGTAACGTTCACGCGATCGGCAGCGGCAAACATTAAAGCCAAAATTCGCGGCTATCTGAAGCAGCTATCGTTACCCCAGCAAGGATTTTCAGTTTATACCTTGCACGGGTTGGGTTGGGCGATCGCCCGTAGTCACATTGAGCGATCGGGCTTAAATTCCGATACGTTGCTGGTTACGCCCAACCAAAACCATCGATTGGTTCGCGCCTGTGTAGAGCAATGGATTGCCGCCAATCCGCGCCTATTTCAAACCTTGTTGGAAGGGCGACAGTTTGACGGGGAAGAAACCGAGCGACTGCGGCGACAGTCTGTATTGCGAACGGAGGTATTGCCCAATTTAACGACGACCGTGGTGCATGAGGCGAAAAGTTCTGGATTGCAGCCCGATGATTTGCGCCGATTCAGCGATGAAAGTGCCGATGAATACTCGGTGCTGGAGATCGCGGCAGGTTTGTATGAACTCTACCAAGAACAACTGCATCGGCGTAACTGGATGGATTATGACGAAATGATGTTGGCGGCGTTGCGTGTGCTGGATGACGCTACAGTGCGGCACTATTGGCAGCAGCAGGTGTTTGCCGTATTTGAAGATGAGGCACAGGATTCTAGCCCGTTGCAAACTCGCCTGTTAGAAATTCTTGCCGTCGATCCTGCTCAATCTGACCTGTTAAATTTAGTGCGAGTCGGTGACCCCAATCAAGCAATTAACTCAACCTTTACGCCTGCTGACCCAATTTTCTTTCGCGAGTTTTGTGATGCCTGCAATTCGTGGAACGATCCCTATGGGAATCGCCAAAACCGATTGGCAACCATGACCCAGGCGGGACGCAGCACGATTAGCATTATCAATGCCGCAAACTTTGTGCTGGAGTGGGTAAATCGATCCAAGCTTGCCGGAACCGAACAGCCGTTTCGGCTGCAAAAAATTCAGCCTGTGCCCCTCGGCGACCCGCAGCTTAACCCCGATCCAGAAGGTCGCGGACTGGAGCTTTATACGCCGTCGGATGTTTTTCAAACAGTGGAATTAATTGGGCGGCGATCGCTCCAGTTATTCCAAAGTGATCCCGATGGCTCAGCGGCGGTGCTGGTGCGAACCAATGAGCAAGGGCGATTTGTGGCGCGAGAACTGCAACGCTGGTATGGCGACACGATTCCCGTGTATGAAGTGGGGCAACAGGAGCGTCAATCTCATGTGCCGTTGGAGATGTTGACGCTGCTGCAATTTTGCGATCGCCCCCATTCGTCCGATAACTTGAAAAATGCCCTCTCGACACTGGTTCAGCGCAAACTGATTCCTACCCAAGATTTGAATGCGATCGTCAGTTTTCCTGAGCAAATGCTGTACCCCGGACCACTTGATCCAATGCAGTCAGACCCGGTTATTCAAGCCCGTCGCTATTGCACCAGTCTCCTCCGCGCCCGGTTAGAACTGCCACCTTACCAACTGATTTCCTTTTTTGCGTTTACCTTGGGCTACAACCAAAGCGAACTCGCCACGGCTGACAAATTAGCTGACCGGACGACTCAGCAAACTCAGGGCGACCCAACTCTCCCTGCCATTCTCGCGGCATTGAATGACATTGTGGCTTCAGAAAGATTTGAGCCAGTGGACACCGAAAATGCCGACGATCGCTATACCAAAGTCAGCCAATTGACTGTCATCACCATGCACAAAGCCAAAGGGCTAGATTGGGACTGGGTATTCATTCCTTTTTTGCACGAAAATATGATTCCCGGACTTCCTCGGATTCCCCCCCAAGCAACCTTTTTAGGCGATTTCACCTTGGCAGAAGTTGCCCGTGCCCAAATTCGCGCTCAGGTGCATCATCAGCCCGGTTTCCCTGACACTTTAGCCGCCTGGAATCGCGCCCAAAACCTCAAAATTGCCGAAGAATTTCGTCTGCTTTATGTTGCCATGACCCGCGCCAAACGCTTGCTGTGGATGTCTGCGGCTGCCAAAGCGCCTTACACCTGGAATAAACCCGATAATGTAGACGATCGCAAACCCTGCCCAGTTTTTCCAGCACTGCAAGAGCGCTTCCCCACGTCGATCATCATGTGAAATTTCTGCAAATGGGCTGTTAACTCACGCTCTATTTTGAGTGGATTTCCGAGTTCTAATTTCATTGGCAAGATGGCGCGATCGCCTAAACTATAGAAATTATTTTTCAGTTTGCTGAGATTAGTAAAGCTTGTTGAGCCATCCTAATTTTTTGGGAACTCTTTACCTATAGTGTTTTTATAGGTGCTGAAGTGAAAACATCCCCTTAAACTTTTCGCACCCAAAACAAGCGAATTTTTAACTTTAGAAAAGAAAATTATATGTAAAGCACTGTCAGCTAACGCTCTTTAAAACTATCTCTAGAAAGCTTCTTTAAATTATGAATACCGCAGTGAATCAAACGACAACAGCCACCTACGATTTAACAAATTGCGATCGCGAACCCATTCACATTCCTGGGTTTATTCAGCCCCACGGAGTTTTATTAGTCCTGCAAGAACATGATCTAAAAATTTTACAAGCTAGCAATAATATAGAGAAAGTTTTTGAATTATCTCCGGATAAACTGTTGAATCAAACCTTAGAAAAACTACTGGGTGCCTATCAAACAGACAGCTTAAAACAGGCGCTTAAAAACCATTCAGATTTGCAGACGATCAATCCCCTTAAACTATCCATTCAATCTACAAATAAGAGTAATAGTTTTAATGGATTACTGCATCGATCTGAAGAATTTTTAATCCTAGAGTTAGAGCCTTCTCTATCTCAAGAAGTTCTAGGATTTCTAGATCTCTACCATCTCACCCGCACCTCTGCTAAGAGCATTCAGAATGCAAAATCATTTCAAGATCTTTGCCAAGTTATTGTGCGTGAAATTCGCAAGCT
>JBBSCL010000005.1:0-20303 GCA_038250345.1 Leptolyngbyales cyanobacterium | reverse complement strand
GTGAATTCTTCCAGATATCCACGCTCATCTACACTGAGGTCAACAATATATTTCTTAGTCATTTCACTCCGTACAACTCTCTCATCCTCTATCTTATTCTCTTTACCCATCAATTAAAAGTTGGAAGGCTACTAGTTGCTGGTGACGTTTTTCCAGATCCAAAAGCCTTGTTGTCCCATGCCTGTTCTCGTATGGTCTGTCTTCGGCTATTTTAACTCCACAATCTCATATTGAGACACCCCTTTTTCCATTTTTCGAGGTGCCCTATAGAGAGCTTGGCGAAATTCCTGAAGTTGGTTGAAAATCATAGGGTCAATGTTGATTCTTACTTTATTGACCTTACGGCAGTCGGTGTCTCTCATTGACTGCCTTTCTCTATAAAATTAGTCCAAACTCAAGTCAGCCGAAAGGACGGCGATAATTCGCAAGAGACGACGCATTTGTTCACCGATGCCGAAGCGCTGTTGGCTGGCAAGAATAATTCCCGTATGAGTTTTGCCTATGCTGAGATATTCGGTATAAAGCTGGCAATAATCACCGATGTTGTAGGAGTAGAGGACTCGCCCCAGTGAAATGGCGTAATCAAGATGCTCTGGATCAGCCCGGTTGACCATATCTTCCAGATTGGCAGTAGTAACGTCGATCCCACGGTCAATTAGAGCAGTAACCAAAGCATCAGCCATTGCGTCCTCATCCAAGTACCGAATTTTCATTGCAGAACTTGCTGCTGTTGCGAATATTCTTGCTCTAGCCGCAACGCTTCGGCTTCATCCGCTGCAATTTCGGCATCAATTTGCGCTCGGTTGGCGTGGTAGTAAGCTAGGGAAGCATATACGCCAGCAAGAGTTAAATGTCCGTATTGGTGACAAATTTCTTCAGCACTGTGCCCCAATGTGTACCAGATGGCAATGCGGTGAACCGTAATCCCGGTGCCGGAAATTCGGGGTCTGCCGTGGCGAACGTCGGGTGAACTGGTGAGTAGGGAGTTAATATCAGTGGTCATAATGTCTACCCTATCGTGATTTCTTTAAAGTAAGCGATCGCCAATTCTATTCAGGGGTGTTCTTCACGGCTGTCCATACTTCACCCACCGGCTCCCTCTGAATACTCACCGCGATCTCTTCTGCCGTCAATTCATACAACTCATAAACTAATTGATCAATCTGGCGCTCAGGATTCATAGATCGCAGTTTTGATTTCTGCTGCTGTAACATCTTCTTGATCTGCTTTTGGATAAATCAGCAATAACAGAATACTTGTTGGGGATTCAACTCTTGACGGTTCTCACTCTCCCTTGGGTCGTGCCAGTTCGAGTTGCGATAAAAAAGGGCGACCTGTGGGAACCTCAAAGCCGAAACCGTTAATCAAATGATCGCTAACTATAAATTCTCAGGGAAGGAGCCATCAAGGGAAACCGTGTTGAGTGCTTGCAATGAAAGACCCAAATTATTAGAGCGCCAAAAAATCTTTGCGCGAGTCGTGCCAAAATTATTTGATATCATTAACAAGTTTGATGATGCTCTGGGTGAGTTTGAAGAGGAAGAATAAACGTATTCCGTCGCTTGAACCAGCCTATTAGCCTGTAGCCACTGTTTTGTAGCAACTGTTTCGAGGTGCCCCTATGACAAGCCAAACGCCTTTTCAACCAGAGTCTACTCCCAATCAATTACCCAATCAATCGATGCCAGAGACGAGTGTGGGCAAGGTGCTTCAGCGCGGCGGGGAGGAACTGCTGATTGAAAAAGTCAGCGATCGCTTTACGGTGCAAGCGGCGGATCAGTCAGCCATGGTGGATTTAGTTAAGCCGCTGCCTGCTGAATTAAGCACGGAACAGACCCCTCAGCAGCTCACAGAAATTGTGGTGGAGCCAGGTCAGCGCGATCAGGTGATGCAGCAGGTGCGTGAGTCAAATCAAGTAGATTACGCCAGCCACGTGTATCAATTTAAAGATGATCCATCTTCGCGAGTGTACATGACGGATCAAATCACGGTGCAGTTTGCGCCACAGGTTAGCCCAGAGGCGATCGCCCAAATTGCGACCGAGATTGGGTTGCAGCAGGTCAAACCTGTGATAGGCATTCCCAATACGTTTGTCTTTCAAGTTACCGCTGCGGCGCAAGAAAATCCTGTGAAGGTGACTAATCACCTAATGCAGCGATCGGAGGTGTTGGTTGCTGAGCCAAATATTGTGGTTAAGTCGCAGTCTCTCCATCGCCCAAAAGATCCGATCTACCCTAACCAATGGCATTTGAATCATAGCGGCGGCGCTGACCTGGCACCCAACTCTCACATCTTTGCAGAACAAGCCTGGGATTTAACTAAAGGAGTGCGATCGGTGGTGGTCGCCATTATGGATGATTCTGTTGACCTGAACCATCCCGACTTTCAAGGTGTGGGTAAAATTGTTGCGCCACGGGATTTTAAGGACAATGATTTTTTGCCCATGCCCGGTGAACCCGACGACGACCATGGGACTGCTTGTGCCGGCGTTTCGGTTGCCGAAGAAAACGGAAAAGGGGCAGTAGGCGTTGCTCCAGGCTGTGCCCTGATGCCGCTCCGCACCAGCGGCTTTTTGGATGATGAATCCGTCGAAGATTTATTTGGTTGGGCAATGACCAAAGGGGCTTCAGTCATTTCTTGCAGTTGGGGACCTTCAGCGGTGTATTTTCCGTTATCGCTACGGCAGCGAAATGCCTTATCTCGCGCGGCTAGCGAAGGGCGGAATGGTAAAGGCTGTGTGATTGTGTTTGCTTCTGGCAATGCCAACCGCCCCGTCAATGGCGCGGTGACGGAACAGGGATGGCCCAACAACGCTTTGAAGGGATCAACCGATTGGCTAACCGGATTTGCCGTGCATCCCGATGTGATTGCGGTGGCGGCTTCCACCAGCCTCAATCGCAAAGCTGCCTATAGCAACTGGGGCAAGGAGATTTCGGTATGTGCCCCTAGCAACAATGCGCCTCCTGGCTTTGGGTTGCAAGGGGTGGGCTATGTCTACACGCCGCCCCCTGTGCGTGAAGAGTTATTGGGTCTGGGCGTGGTCACCACCGATCGCTTGGGGCAACCAGGTTACGACCCCACTGACTTCACTTCAGATTTTGGCGGCACTTCTAGCGCTTGTCCAGTCGTGGCGGGGGTGGCGGCGCTCGTGCTATCTGCCAATCCAGATTTAACGGCGATGGAAGTCAAGCAAGTGTTGCAGCAAAGCGCGGATAAGATCGTCGATCCAAACCCAGATCCGCAGTTTGGGTTTCGCAAGGGCACCTATGAAGCGGGAGGGCGCTGTGACTGGTTTGGCTACGGCAAGGTGAATGCATTCAAAGCGACGCAGGCAGCAGTGCAGCGAAGGGTTCCAGCGATCGCGCCTTCTCGTCAAATTCAGCTATCCAACTCCGCAAGTCTGGCAATTCCCGATAACAACTCTCAGGGCGTAACCAGTCCAATTCAGATTGCTGAAACTGGCATCGTTCGCACCATTCAAATCAATCTAGAACTAGAACATAGCTTTTTAGGCGACTTGGAAATCAGCCTAATCGCGCCTTCCAAACGAACTGTGCTGCTGCAAGCTCGTACGTTAGGACGCAGAACGACTTGGCAAGCAACCTATTCTCCCCAATCGACTCCAGCGCTGGCTCGATGCCTGGGTCAATCTGCCCAAGGCACCTGGCAGCTTAAAGTAGTGGATGCTGCTTTGGGAGACACTGGAACCCTGAAAAACTGGCAGCTAACGCTAGGGTTGTGAAAAGGGTGACAACTGCAAAAAATGATACTGCTAGATTTGGAGATAATTTTGTCGGGGCAATCCCTTATTGTTGCCCTGAACTCCACATGGGGCAGGCACAAGACCTACCCCTACCAAAATTTTTTATGCCATCATTCAGCAACGCCAAAAAAATCACTAATGCGCTCAATCGTTTAAGGCTAATGCTTCCATTGCAGCTTGGAGATCGGCGGAGAGGCGCTTAGCGTTTTGTTTATGAGAACCCTGGCAATAGTCGGAAACATGAAGCGGCGCACCGATCTCCACGCGAACACTGCTACGCCAAGGCACTAGGGAGTTACTGTAACAAATGCTAATGGGCACTACTTGAATCCCAAGACTGGTGTGGTTAGCTTCTGTTTGAATGGCTAACCGCGCCAACCCTGGTTTCAGCGCTTGGACATGGGATTCTCGAAAAATATTACCCTCAGGAAAAATGACTAAAGTTTCACCCGATTCTAGTAGATCCACGCCGTGCCGCAAACTCGCGATCGCCGGACGGTCGGTATTGACGGGAAACCCACCCATCCGTCGAATAAACCAGCCTTGCAATCCAGTCACTTCATTCGCGGATACCATAAAGCGCAAGTGTCGCCCGGTAATGTCATGTCCTGCGGCATAGGGCAGCGTCATCGCATCCCATCGAGAGCGGTGTGTGGGAGCTAAAATCACCGGACCAGTAACGGGTAAATGCTCTCTGCCAATCACTTCAATCTGTTTGAAGTAAATTGGCAATACAAAATAGCGTCCCAATGGATAAAACAACGCCATTAACCAGCGCAACACTCGCGAAGGAGCAGGCTCAGCAGCTTTTTTGCTAGGTGGCAAATCGACAGGTTCTGATAATTGAGGGGATAGATCAGTCCGCGCAAACAGGTCAGACTTTTTTTCGTCGTCAACAGGGAAAACAGACTTAAAAAGCGATTCAGATGAGGAGAGGGAGTTAAGCGATCGCATGATGCTGATAAAAAGCGGTTAGATGCAGAGAAAAATAGATATTTCTACCGTAGATGCCCTTAAATCAACTGTCTTCATAGTTGGGACAGTTTGCGTGGTGTCATGTGACAGATCCCAACCTTTAGGAACGATGATCAGCAAACCACGATTGCAATTGCTGACGACAGTAATTTTCTAAGATACCACCAATTACCGGAAAGCGATGATTTGAGCAAGCACTATCAGGCAGATTCAACACGCTGCGAATAGCTCCAGCCTTGGGATCATCTGCGCCATACACCAGCATCCCCAGTCGCGCCAATATTAAGGCACCCGCACACATCGGGCAAGGTTCTAGTGTGACATAAAGCCTACAGCCATCCAAACGCCATGTATTTAAGGCATTTCCAGCCGCACGAAGGGCAAGCACCTCAGCGTGGGCAGTCGGATCGTGATCCCGCTCTCGGCGATTTTCCGCCTCAGCGATCGCATTTCCCTGGGCATCGACAATCACTGCACCTACAGGAACATCACCCGCTTTTCCGGCGGCATCAGCCAGCGCGATCGCCCGCTCCATCCAGTGGCAGTGTATTTGATACTCTGGGTCATCCAGCAAATACTTCACGCTAATTAAGTGGATTGAAGCAATGGATCAAGCTGCCCTTTTGCATCTAAAGCGTAGATATCATCACAGCCGCCCACATGCTGATCGTTGATAAAAACTTGGGGCACACTGCGACGACCCTGCGATCGCTCTGCCATCACTGCCCGTGCGGCTTCATCCCCATCAATTTTGTACTCTGTATAATTCACGCCTTTCCACCACAACAGCAGCTTGGCGCGAATACAAAACGGGCACGTTTGCCAGGTGTAGATCTCTACGTTGGCAAGGATTTTTTCGGGATGACGACCGAGCAAGGAGTTAAGAAATGTCATAGGGAATTACGAATGGCGAGGGGCGAACGGTTAGTTTTGAGTTTTGGACTCCGCACTTCGGACTCATTACTCCGCACTTTACTATAAACGCTGGTTTTTTCGTTTTACTGCGCTATTGCTTTTTCTAGCACTTCTGCGTGAATGAGGGGGCGCGCTTGGCAATAGTTCTCCCAGATACAGCTACTTAAATCGTCAAAAAACCTAGAGGTGATGATGAGCGACCTGTTCAATAGGCGATCGCTAGAATAGAAGATAGTCCGTTACTCGATCTGTCATGACGTTGAAAGAACTTGAGCCGCAACTGCTGGCACTCTCCAACACCGAAAAAGCTCAAGTTGTGCAACTTTTAGCCCAGGGCAAAGTCATATCGGGGCGAGGCATTGAGAAAACATCAGGAGTTTGTGGGGGGAGTGCTTGTATCGTCAGCACCCGCATTGCCGTTTGGGGCTTAGTCGAAGCCCAACGCCTCGGCTACAGCGAAGCTGACCTACTCACCAGCTACCCCTCCCTCTCTGCAACCGATCTCGCCAACGCCTGGGCTTACGCTGCCGCCTTCGCGGACGAAATCGAAACCGAGATTCGAGAAAACGATGCCGTGATGTCTGAGGCTCTGTAGGTGTGGCACGGCTGTATGCAGACGAGCAATATCCCCACCCAGTCGTAGAGTATTTGCGGGCGTTGGGGCACGATGTTTTGACTGTCCAGGAGGCAGGCAAAGCCAATCAGAAAGTTCCTGACTCAGAGGTGTTAGCGTTTGCCGCGATCGCGTGCCGTGCCGTCCTCACTCAGAACCGCAAAGACTTCATTCAACTGCACCGTGCCCAGACTAGCCATGGCGGGATCATCGCCTGCACCAACGATCGCAATTGGGAAGCGTTGGCGAACCGAGTGGATGCCGCGATCGCTGCCGAAGGCTCCCTACCAGGCAAACTGATTCGAGTCGTGCGTCCAGCAGCACCTCAAAGCTAGGTTTCACTTACTTTGCTGTTCCTGGATTGTAGAATTGCTTTTTCTAGCACTTCTGCATGGATGAGCGCGCGATCGACGAGAAATTGAATTTGGTCGGGCGACAGTGGGTCACCATTGGCGTAGTGTTCCAGCCAAGTTTGGCAAATGGCATTAGGGTCGGTAGGAATGTGGTCGAGTTCCCATCCTGGTAAATCCAAATCCTTCATTAGCTGGCTCACTTTAGGATCATAGCTGAGCGCAAAACAGCGGCATTCTGAAGCAGCCGCCATAATCAGCCCGTGAAACCGCATGGCGATCGCCATTTCCACACCGCGAAACAGTCCTTTTAGCTGCTGGGGATCGTCTAACATCAGCACTTGGGAACCGGGAATTTGCGGCTGAAGGGCTTCAGCGATCGCCAAATCCTGCGATCGCTGAAATGGGATTAACAAAATACAGGCTTGGGTTGCTTTCTGAAACAAGATCAACGCTTGGGTCAGTGCTGCCAGCCGCTCTGGAGTGAGTTGGGGATGAGTCCGCAGATTGACCGCCACTCTGGGGGCAGGCAAATCCCACAGTCCTTGAACGGGGCTGCCTGTCATTGCCCAAACCGGATCAGGTGCCAGCGTAAAGGGAATGCCCCATTCAGAGACCCAGTGAGCAGAACGACTATCGCGCACACTAACCGCAGTGCAGCGTGAAAAGGTTTGTTGCGCCAGCCATTGGGTAAAGGGGCGGTTCAGCGGTCCAACGCCCTGTGCCCAGGCAATGGTGATCAAGCCCATGCGCTGCGCTAACTGCATCAGCCCAGCGTAGTAAAGTGGACTGAGAGCGCTGGTGGCATCTTGGATCAAGCTGCCGCCGCCCCAAATGAAAACCTGAGATTGACGGAGCGCTTGGAGAACCGCGATCGCGTTGTTTCGATCAATCGCTTCAACCCCAAAGCGATCGCGCGTTTGGCTAGGATTACCCGACAGCACCAGCGGTGTGACTGTTTTGGGTAACAGTTGCAACAGGGATGCCAGTAGCGCTTCATCTCCGCCATTGCCCTTCCCGTAGTAGCCAGATAAAACTGCCCGCACTGTTCCCATAGATAGTAGGTCTGAATGAGTTTTGTTCGCGTAGCGTTCCCGTAGGGAATATTTTGAATTTGTAGAATGGCTTCCCTACTTAAACTATCCTGAAGACAGCCCCTAGCGATACATTCGCCCCGAATCCATTCTATGAACGCCTTATCAATTCCTACCTGGATTATTCATATCTCAAGTGTTGTTGAGTGGATTGCTGCCATTTGGTTGATTTGGACTTATGGCGAAGTGGTCAATAATCCCGCTTGGAAGGCGCTTTCGTTTGGGATGTTGCCTGCCCTGGTGAGCGCTATGTGTGCCTGTACCTGGCACTTTTTCGATAATTCTCTGTCGCTTGCTTGGCTGGTGACGCTACAGGCGGCAATGACCGTTTTGGGAAATGTGACCGTCATGCTAGCAGGCTGGTGGATTTGGCAAAGCGCTCGAACGACCAATAGCTAATAGTCGATCGCTAACTTACATTGGGGTGTTTATGAAAGATTGGATTGTGCCAACGCTGGGAGCGATGATGTTTTGGGGTTTCTGGGGTTTTTTGCCAAAAATCACAACGACCTATCTCAATCCTCGGAGCGCCATTGTTTATGAGGTTCTCGGCGCGATTGTGTTGGCGATCGCCATGCTAATTTCCCTCAACTTCCAGCCCCAAGTTCACCCAATTGGCATCGGCTTAGCAATGACCACTGGAATGCTGGGTTTTGCAGGCGCATTCTGCTTTCTCACCGCTGTGCTGACCGGTCCCGTAACTCTGGTAGCAACCGTTTCCGCCCTATACCCGACGGTAAGCATTTTCCTCGCGATCACTTTCCTCCACGAAACCATCACCCTCCAGCAAGGCATCGGCATTGCGCTGGCAATATTAGCCATGATCCTAGTAGCAGCATAAGGAAGAAGTACGAATGACGAAGTGCGGTGTACGAATGTAGAATACAAAACTCAAAATTTAGAATTCGCCATATCTCCTACGGAGACGCTACGCGAACGTCATTCGTCATTCGCTACTTAAAATTTGCCATTCGTCATTCGCCATTCGCATGTTGCTTCAGTTCCTCTAGACTGACGTGTTTTAGTGCTGCGATATGGGTCGATGCGAGAATTATAGGGGGCGCAAATCCGTCATCCAGGGCTTCTTTCCAACGGGAGGCGCACAAACACCAGCGATCGCCGGGTTTCAAACCGGGAAAGCCATAGGCAGGCATCGGCGTTGATAGGTCATTGCCTTGCGCTTTGGTGTAGGTCAAAAAATCTGCGGTGACTTGGGCGCAAACCACATGCACACCGACATCGCCGTCGCCTGTGGTGCAGTAGCCATCGCGGTAATAGCCCGTCATCGGGGAGGTACAGCAAAGTTCTAGTGGTTCGCCCAACACGTTTTTGGCTTCAGTCATGATGATTGCCTCGTTAAACCCTCATCTATCGTAGTCAATCTGAGGCATTTCAAGCGATCGGTTATCATCGAAACAAGGTTTCAGTTTGCAGGCGCGATCGCGCCTGCAAATCCCGTCAAAGTGTTTTTGAGTGGTGAGCCTGCACTCTGAGCAACCCATGCATTCAATCCTACATAAGCCGCATGACCTATCAAGGTTAAGCCAAAAAATGGATGGGTATACAGCCCAAATGCAATCTCATGAGAGGCGAACAGTTCCCAAGCAAGCGCATACATGGCAGGCAGTGACAGTAAGCTAATCAACGCAGGCAGCGCAGCGATCGCGTCACGGTTAATGGGCTACGGAATGTCCACTCTAAGGGCGCTCCCAAGGCTTGCATCCAAAACCGCGTCATCAAAAAATACAGCGGCGGATGCTGAGGATCTTCTGAGGCTAGCGATCGCAGCGTATCCAGCGGCGTACTTCCTGGCTTAATCCGCTGAAACCTTTGCAACTCGCTGCTATCAATCACCCGATTTTGAAATAACTCATCATCAATTTCACCTCGTGTATAGCCAGCAGCCCGCAAGGATGTGTAGGTTTCATCGTGCCAGTAGACTTTATGATTCAAATTCACAAAGCGAAATACTACTCCAAGCGCTAGCAAAAAAACCAGCAGCCATTTGAGCCAAAGAGGAAAGCGAATTTGTTCGGAGTGCGATCGCAAAGGGTGCAGCACAAATCAATCCTAAAATAACGGCTAAATTATCCAGTGTTGTTAGTAGCAGGATAAATGACAACGAAGATTTTATTAATGTGACTCTAAAATCACATTAATAATCAGCAATGTTTGGCAAAAGTATAGAGATAAAAGCAGTGAGACGAAAAGACTAGATTAAAGTTCTGACGAAGACTGAGCCTCTGCCCTAGTTGAATTAGACGACGCACTTAAACCAAAAAGCTTTGGCAGAATTAATCCAGACTGCGCCTGATAGCTAGCAAACTCTGGATACCGCGCCAGAGATTGATCTTTCTTGCGCATACACAGAAGCCAGAAAACTGGCGATCGCAGGTTCAACTTGTTGAGCGCGTTGAGGATTGAGTGCCAAGCCGTAGCGTAACTTCATGACCGTAATTGCAGAAACGGCAATATCAACAGGTAGAATCTGCTTGAGCCTGCCTTTAGTGCCCGCTTCGCCCTTGATGAAGTCGCTGATGACACAGATATCAAGCAGGTATTGCATTAGAATAATTCCGGTTCACGAGGCAGAAGTAGTTCATCGCGGTAAGACTCAAACGCAGGGAAGTCAGGAATTCCTTCGTAGGACAAGATAATGTCCGACCATTGGGAAGTGGAAATCGGGGGCGTTTGAATCATCCGACGTAAGGCTTGCAGAATCAATGTTTGAAGCGGAACATTGGATTGCGCCGCTTGACGGATCAGGTCTTGTTCAAGATCTGGCGGCAGGTCAATCATAATTTGCATCATTTTTAGTTCTATACCGATGCTTGGGGCGCTTATGTTGGCGTAGTCTGCCGGAGGCATCACGCCATCTTGAGCCTGCTGGGCATACCATTGGCAAAGCCAATACTCAAACCATTGAACGTAAACATCTCACCTGACGCACTCGGATTAAGCGACTGGCTCGAAAAACGATTTGCTTCTCCAAGACCATTTGGTTGCATGATACTGTCATTGGTCTATTCATCAACCGCTATGAATTTGGCTTAGACATCTAAGGTCGATCCACAAGTCTAGAACACGACCTAGGTGCTTACCTGTCTTTTGTTTCCCTGCAACTTTCGTATTATTTTGGGAAATGAATTCTTTCAATTTCTGCCGCCGCGAGGGGCTTAGAAAATAAATAACCTTGTCCGAATTCACAGCCAAGTTGTTGGAGCCACTGAAGTTGCTGAGTCGTTTCGATTCCTTCAGCAATAACGGCGAGTTCGAGCTGATGACTCAGAGCAATGATAGTGTCCACGACTTGGTAGTTACGATTTCCTATCTGCATCTGATTGACAAAAGATTGATCGATCTTCAAGTTGTCTACTGGAAAACGGTGCAGATAACCCAGGGAAGAATACCCTGTGCCAAAGTCATCTATGCTGATCTGAATTTTCCGCGATCGCAATTGTTCAGTCAGCGCGATCGCCATCCGAGCATTGTCCATGATTGCGCTTTCGGTAATTTCCAGTGTCAGGTGAGCCGGGTTGACGGCGGTTTCTGCCAAAACTCGATCGATATCAGCTAGGAAGGTTGGGCAAGCAAACTGCCGCACCGAGAGATTCACACTTATGGTCAACTCCGTCCAGCCGCTCTGCTGCCATAGGCGAAGTTGCTGACACGCTTGCCTCAACACCACCATCCCCACTGGCACAATCAATCCTGTTTCTTCCATGCAGGGGATAAATTCTCCGGGTGAAACCATTCCCCGATCAGGATGTTGCCAGCGCACCAGTGCTTCAAAACCACAAATTTTCTCGGTTTGTAAATTTACAATCGGCTGGTAGTAGGCAACAAACTCTTGCTGTTGCAGTGCCCGCTGCAAATCATTTTCCAGCGTCAGGCGATTCAGAATTGCCAAAGACATTTGGTGATCAAAGATTTGATAGCTGCCTTTGCCGCAAAGTTTAGCTTTATACATCGCTGTATCGGCATCTTGCAGAGGTTCTTCCGGTTGCTGATAAGCACTGTTGCCTAGAGCAATACCTATGGAGGCAGTCATAAAGATTTCGCAACCGGCAACTACAAAAGATGCTTCAAAGCTGCGAAGAATAGTTTGAATAAATGGCTCAACCGCGTGTTCACCATCAATGTGATACAGCAAAAAACAAAACTCATCTTCACCCATACGCGCTAACACATCGCCGGGGCGCAGATGCTGCTGTAACCGCTCTGTGATAGCCAATAGTAATTGATTGCCAACCGCGTAGCCAAAGGAACCATTCACCAGTTTGAACTGATCGCAGTCCAGGTAGACTACCGCAAACGAGGATTCTTCCCTTTGTAAGACCTCGGCTAACTTCTCAAGTAAGAAAGTTCGACTGGGTAAATTTGTGAGCGCATCCTGAAAAATCATGGTCTGCAACTGGGCGGTTCGCTGTTGCACCGTTTGCTCCAGCGTGGCATTGAAGATTGCTAATTGCTGATATTGCTGATAGATGCGTAACATCGATCGCACCCTTGCTGTTAACTCCAAACGATTCACAGGCTTAGTGATAAAGTCGTCCGCACCTGCTTCCAAACATTTTGCAAGATTCGTTTTGCTGGTCAATGCCGTCACCATAATGATGGGCACAGCCTTCCAGGTTGGCATAGCTTTAATACGTTGACAGACTTTTATCCCGTCTATGCCTGGCATCATTACATCCAGCAAAATAACGTCTGGCTGAAATAGGTCTAAAGAATCGATCGCGTCTTGACCATTGGCAGCGTAATGAAACTGATAGTCTTGATTGGGCAGGAGCGCTTCAATCACATCAAAATTATCAGGTTCATCATCAACAATCAGAATAGAGAATTGGCGCATGGCTGCAATTAACCTAGTTTTTCAAGCATTAGAATTTTATTTTCTTAGGGTAGAGCACAGATTAAGAACTAACAGTGGTTCACCTAAAAGGTAGACAGTCATAGAAGGCAATCTTATTGAGGTACAGTGATCTCAAAAATAGATCCTTTGGGCTGGTTGCTTCTAACACTAATTTCGCCCCCGTGTGCTTCAATTACCATTTTGCAAAACGCCAGCCCTAGACCTACTTGAGAGACATTCTGCATTAAAGTTCCAACTTCGTATTTCTCAAAAATCTTTTGCTGCAACGTGTCCGGCATTCCCTCTCCCAAATCAGCGATCTGAATTCGGAAGCCTCCAGATGCTAGGTAGTCTGCACTGAACACAACTTTACTTTTGCTAGGAGAAGACTTAATCGCATTAGACAGTAGATTGTCCAAAACTCGGCGAAACATTGCAGCATCAACGTAAATGCTGCTTTCAGATTCGGGTAATTGACTAACAATTTCTATCTTTTTATGATCGAAAACGTCTCTAAACCCCAACGAAACTGACGCTATCAGAGAAGACAAATTGACTTTAGTTCGGTTTAGCTGGAGTTTGCCAAGTTCCATTTTGGCGATCAGTAGAAGATCGTCAATTAATGACTGCAAGTGATGTCCTGAGAATCGAATTTGAGAGATTTTGGCTTGTTGTGCGTCTAAAGAGAACTTTAGAATCTCTAAAATATCCAATCCGAATAAGATATTAGTGATTGGATTTTGTAAATCCTGAACTACCATTTGCACCAAATCTTCTCGCAATTTGAGCAATGCTTGCAGGTCGTCATGCTGTTTTTTGATTCGCAGCATAGAATGAACGCGGGCGCGGAGTTCAAGACCATTCACGGGCTTGCTAATGAAGTCGTCGGCACCCGATTTCAGGCAGCGAGCGAGGTCTTCTTTGGCGGTGAGAGCGGTCACCATGATGATGGGAACTGGCTGCCATTGGGGCATGACTTTAATTCGTTGGCACACTTCTATCCCATCTATCCCTGGCATCATCACGTCTAGCAAGATGACATCTGGCTGAAATAAGTCCAGGGCATCGATCGCGTCTTGACCACTGGCAGCATAGTGCAACTCGTAGCCGCGATCGGGCAAGAGCGCCTCAATCACATCAAAATTGTCGGGTTCATCGTCAATCACCAAAACAGAAGGACTATTCATTACGATCCTTCTGTTTTGACTAAAAGCTGTTGAATCCTGGTAACCAGTTGCTTAAGTTTGACGGGTTTCGCCAGATAGTCGTTTGCCCCTGCCTCTATGCAGCGATCGTGGTCGCCCGCCATGGCTAACGCCGTTAGAGCAATGATGGGAATATCAACCAGGTTAGGATCGAGGCGAATCTGCTTAGTTGCCTCCAGACCATTCATTTTTGGCATTTGAATATCCATCAAAATCAAGTCAGGTTGATGAAATTTGGCAAGGTCAACGGCTTCTTGACCGTTCTTTGCGACCACAAGACGATAGCCCTTGGCTTCAAGGTAGCTAGAAAACGTACTGATGTTTGCTTCGCTATCTTCTGCAAGCAAGATCAGGGGGGCTTGGCTGGCTGCTTTGTTAACAGGCAAGGAGGAGTTCAGTTCGGAAATAGCGGCTGGTCGATTCGCTACTGTCATTGCAGGAGATTGAGATGCCTCTGGATTATAGGGTAGCTCGATCGTGAAGCAACTGCCCACACCCACCTCGCTGGTTAGCCCCACCCTACCACCGTGGAGTTCAACGATTTGCTTCACCAATGCCAGCCCTAAGCCCGTTCCTGTGTATTGACGATTTAAGGCACTATCGACCTGAATGAAGGGCTGAAATAGTTTCTTGATATCTCCTGGAGCAATACCGATGCCCGTATCGATCACAGCAATTCGTAGGAAACATTGTGAGCAGGAATTGATAGTCGCCAAGTCGGGGGAGCTAACTTCCAGGGTAACGCGTCCCCCCTCTGATGTGAATTTGACCGCATTATTGAGCAGGTTAATGAGTACCTGGCGAATGCGCCGTTCATCCACCAGCAGATCAGGTAGATTGGGTTGCAGTTTAGTGTCAAGCTGAATCCGTTTTTGCAGTGCCTGCTGTCTGACAAAGTTTAAACTAGATTGGCAAAGAGAAGCGACTGGAGTTAAGAGGAATTCCAGATTAGTCTGTCCGGCTTCAATTTTTGCTAGATCGAGAATATCGTTGATTAATTCCAGCAAATGAGAGCCACTGCGTTCAATAGTTTGCAATGCTTTGAGCTGTCGCTCATTAATTGCGCCAAAAACTTCCTCTTGCAGCGCTTCGGTCATGCCTAAAACTGCGTTGAGTGGGGTGCGGAGTTCGTGGCTCATGTTTGCCAGAAACTCGCTTTTCGCTTCGTTCGCTGCTTCTGCCGCCTCTTTCGCTTGCTTGAGTTCCTCTCCTTGGGCTTGGATTTGGGCAAACAGTTCTGCCTGCTGAACGGCAACTCCTAACTGAGTGCCAATCTTGGACACCATTTCAACTTCACCTAGCTGCCATTGTCGAGGCGTGGCGTTCTGGTAAGTGGCGAGCAATCCCCACAGTTGGTCGCCGCAGAAAATGGGAACGATGATATAGGCTCGCGCCCGAAGTGATTCAAGGAAGTCTAGATAGCAACCATCAAACCCTTGCTGATAAATGTCAGTCACACAGCAGCAATTCGATTCTTGGCGATAAAGTCCTCCTTTATGCTCTTGTAGATAGGTATCTCGAAGCAGAACCTCTGTCCCGTTCAATTGTTTAATAATGCAGTTGGCTTCCTCGACTAGCACATGATTCAATTTTGAGCTTGCGAGGTGAATAGGCATGATGGGATTCCAGCCATCAGCGACCGATTCAGCAACGACTTCGACTTGTCCGCTCCAATCCGCATTGAATCTATAAATTAAGGTGCGATCGCACTGAACTGCCTGTCGCACTTCAACTGTCGTTGTGTGGAAAATAGTTGTTAGGTCTAGGGTTTCGCGCATTCGTTGCAGCACAAGGGCGACCGCTCGCTCTCGGGTTGTGGTCTTATGGAGTAACTCTACTGCCAGTTTGCGATCGCTGTCAACGCGCTCGTGTTCTGAAATCTCTTGAGTCAGCTTTTGGTGACTCATTCTTAATTCAAGCTGGCTAATCACCTGCCGACCGAGGGCAGAGATCGCCTTAATTTGTTCAGCATCCAGCGTTCGAGGTTGAGTATCAATCACACAGAGAGTGCCCAATGCAAAGCCATCGGCGGTAATTAAGGGCATACCTAGATAAAACCGGATGTAGGGTTCTCCTGTGACTAAAGGATTATCGGCGAAGCGATCGTCTTCTCTAGCATCAGGAACCACGAAAACCTTAGATTCCAAAATAGCATGGGCGCAAAATGCCAAGTCACGATGGGTTTCGGTAGCACCTAGACCAACGGTTGCTTTAAACCACTGCCGCTGGGAGTCTACTAGGCTGACAAGGGCAATGGGGGTTTTGCAACTGTAAGCTGCCAAGAGTGCCAGATCGTCGTAAGCAGACTCTACTTCTGTATCGAGAATGCCGTAGCTGAGCAGCTTGGCGATTCTCTGCTCTTCATTGACTGGAAATACTGCTCTCATGTCTTTATCCTTACGAGTAATGGTGGGTTCTTAATATCACTGCAATCCCTTCCTAGTTTTTTAATGAGAGTCATAGCCCAAGCAACGATAACTGCCTTCTTTTCCTCAACACTTTTTGGGTCAGGGTTGTTAATCTATCTTTCCCCGTAATTGCTCAAACCCGACAAATCAACAGCAATTCCAAATTCGGAATGTTTATCCTGGACAGATAGAAGTACGAATATATGTGTTTGCCGCATTTTTCCTTTTTAGGCAACATTACTCAGTCCTTTTTCTAGGATGCAAACTGCTTCTGATTTGTCAAGTCTGTAGAATTGTCTGAATCTTATTGAAGCCAGTCTTGGTAAGAAACGCTGAAACGCCCATAAAATCTTGAATTTGGAATTGCTGGCATCTGACGCTGGTGTTCTAGAAAGGACTCACACTGCATAAAAAATACTGAAAAGGCAGCCAAAATCGCGTCTTTTAGACTGTAGCGTGTCCCGTTGCTGGCGAGCCTGGGATCATTCATCTGAGTCATGATCTGATGCAGATGTCCCAACAAAACCCCAAAACTTAATGGCAATGACTCCATGAAGGTGCCCTCAGTCAGTTGTTTCTTTATCCTCTAGGGCAATTGAACCAATTGTCAAAATTTGAATTTGGAATTGCTGATCGCAGCCACTCGCGTTTACAAACTTAGGTTGTGAAAGTGTAGGGTGGAAGTAAATGTAGGACGAACGAGAGCTAGCAATGACGGATAGCGACAGCATTAATACGGATAGCGACAGCATTAAGCTGGATCAATTTCTCAAGATCAAAGGAGTGGTTGACACAGGCGGTCAGGCAAAGCTGCTGATTCAAGATGGCGAGGTGAAAGTAAATGGCAAGGTGGAAACGCGACGGGGGCGAAAACTGATCCAAGGCGATCGCGTTGCTACTTTTGGAGAAATCTTTCAGGTTGATCTAGCGAATCTGCTGGATGGATGGGACTAAACTATCGGACTAAGGCGCTGGCAAATTGCAACAATCTCAAAAAAATATCCATTGACAATCAGATCTTTCTATACTTATGAATGCATGTTCACAGATGAAGAAACTTCTGCCAATTCAATCCGGTAATTTTCGATCACTGGGTTGGCGAGTAGCTGGTCGCAAATGCAATCGAGTTGATCCATCGCTGCCGTCTTGTTTTCAGCGGTTAAGCTGACCTGAATATACTTACCAATTCTGACCTCTTCCACATTGTTATGTCCCATGTGCCTCAGTCCAGATTTCACCGCCGTTCCCGCAGGATCGAGAACAGACGGGCGGAGAGTAACATAGATTTGAGCCTGATATTTTTGGGTCACAACCCGATTCCAAACGATAGTCCAGTTCTGATGCTACCGCTTTTATGAACCTCCGTCGCACTCGCAGCCAAGAGCGTATTGTTGAACTCCTGAAAACTTTGGAAGGGTCAATTTCTGCTCAAGATCTCTATGTCGAACTGCGATCGCGTGACTTAGCGATGGGATTGGCAACGGTTTATCGATCGCTAGAGAGCTTAAAACTGGAAGGTGTGGTGCAGGCTAGAACGGTTCCCAACGGCGAATCTCTCTACAGTTTGGTTCAAGAAGATCGCCATCATCTAACCTGTCTTCAGTGCGGCAAGTCGATTCCGATTGGTCAATGCCCAGTGCATGACTTGGAAGATCAGCTTCATCATTCCTACGAATTTAAGATTTACTATCACACGTTGGAATTTTTTGGTTTATGTACCGCTTGCCAGCCAACCAATATCCCCAAATAACTGTAGCAAGCAATGTTTGTCCAAGATAAGCGGGTGGATATTTTTAACGAGCTTCTAACTCTGAGGAGCGCCGATCAAGCTCCTGGTTCTGTTCTCTGTATTGGGCTGCCAAAGATTCCATTTGCTTTTTTTCTCGTTTCAAAGTTTCTTCAAGCTGTTCAAGCTGCTCACGACGGGCTTCTAGCTCTAATGCGCGCCGATCAAGATCCTGGCTTTGTAGGGTGAGATTTTGCCGCCATTGTTCCGCTCGTTCAAACTCTTGCTGCAAAAATTGTGGAGTCATGCCCGTGACCAACAAAGTGCCAACGATATCCAACAGCCAATCTTTTACATCACTAATTTCTAGCACTTCATAAGTATCGGAAAGCGTCAGCAAAACCAGTGATCCTTGAGCATACTGAGTTGCTTTGGCACAGGAAAAAGTATCTTGCTCGTTGGCGATCGCCCAAGCATATTCAGATCGCTGACGAGCGAGTATTCTTAGCTCTAACCTATCGGCAGATTGTTCAGTCTCTACTTGAGCAAGACACAGCATGCTTTTGCCTTTCTGCTTTTCCGAGGTATAAAAATAAACATAGAGCTAGTCAGTTGAAGCTACAAGCCAGAGTACGCAACTTTACAACCTAAATATCTACGACTCAAATGCTCTTAATAATTTCTGGGTTTGCCACGAAGAGAGTATACCCCTTCTGTTTAAGAGAATTTACTAATTATCCTAGATTTTGTTTTTTAGGCGGTTGATATGCTGGAATTTAAAGTTCTCGCAACCGATGTTGCAAAATTTCTGCTTGTTTTTGAGCTTCTGCCAGGGTTGCTTGGGCAGTGTGGACAACGTCTGCCGGAGCTTTACTCACAAATCCAGGGTTATTCAGGCGACCCGAAAGGGCTTGAATTTCTGCTTCAACTTTTTTCAAGTCTCTTTCTAGTTTGACACGCAGGGCATCCATATCGACTACGCCAGAAAGGGGAATGAGGATCTGCACCGTCCCAGTGACTCCAGCGACCATTTTTTCGGTGGCAATCGCCGGGTCGTTTTCAGACGGGTGCTGAATGATCAGCGTTTCCACTTTCGCCAAATCTTGAATGGAACATTGTCCAGCGGTTAAAATTTGACGTTCGCGATCGCTCTCACTTTGTAAAATCGCCCGAATCTTTACTCCCGGCTTAATGTCGGCTTCTGCCCGCAGGTTGCGAATCGTGCGAATCGTGTCGGTAATCAAGGTAAACTGCTGCTCCAACTCAAGATCGATTAAGTTGGGATTGGCTTCTGGATAGGGCTGGAGGGCAAGCGTATGCAGCCTGTCAGGCGTGGCTGACCCTGATCCTGTCAGCGTTTGCCAGAGTTCTTCAGTAATGTGCGGCATGAACGGGTGCAACAGCTTCAAGATGCCATCCAGCACAAACGCCAACACTTGCTGTGCGCTCTTTTTAGATTCCGCATCGTCTCCTAGCAAACGCGATTTGACCAGTTCAATGTACAGATCGCAAAAATCACCCCAAAAGAATTCATACAACCCCTTAGCGGCTTCTCCTAAAGCAAAACTATCGATCGCGCTGCGAGTCTGTTGAGTCACTTGGTAAAAGCGCGACAGAATCCAGCGATCAACCAGTGGCAGGGAGTTTTGAGTTGCTTTTTCTAACTCAGCATTCAACGTTGATAACTCATAATCTCCTAAGTTGATCATCACAAAACGGGAGGCGTTCCATAGCTTGTTGGTGAAATTGCGGGAAGCTTCCACCGATTCGGATTCATCGGTTTTACGGTTGTACAGCAAGCGAATATCTTGCCCTGCACCCGCCACTTCTTTAATCAAGGTGTAGCGCAGGGCATCGGTGCCATATTTATTGATCAGCAGCAGCGGATCGATGCCGTTGTTGGCAGATTTGGACATTTTCTTATTGTTTTCATCCCGCACCAAGCCATGAATGTAGACCGTTTTGAAGGGCATTTGTCCAGTAAAGTGCTTTGCCATCATGGTCATGCGGGCGACCCAGAAAAAGATGATGTCAAACCCGGTCACTAGAGTAGTGGTGGGATAGTAGCGATCGAAATCTGCCGTTTCGTGGGGCCATCCCAAGGTGGAGAAGGGCCACAACCCCGATGAAAACCAGGTATCCAGCACGTCGGGGTCTTGTTGAAGCTGCACCTCTGCGCCAAATTGCGCGATCGCTTTTTCTCTGGCTTCTGCTTCATTACGCGCCACAACAAAAGGCGTATTGTCCAAAATCTCACCCGCTGTCTCACTCACGGCATACCAGGCAGGAATTTGATGCCCCCACCACAACTGCCGCGAGATACACCAGTCGCGCAGACTCACGAGCCAATCTCGGTAAACTTTCGTCCAGCGATCGGGCACAAAAACGGGAGAGTCTTG
>JBBSCL010000004.1:0-22371 GCA_038250345.1 Leptolyngbyales cyanobacterium | reverse complement strand
GGAACCGTCTGCAAATCAGCCGCCTTGCCATAGATCGGCGGACGAATGCCACGCTGGAAGTCTTTCAATTCAAAAATCTGAAGCGCGGTCAATACATCCTGAATATCGCCCTGCTGAATCGCGATCTGGGCGGTGGCTTGGGGATCGGCAGCAAAAGGCTTCACGGTTGCGCCAATTTGAACCAGGGTATCGCCTCGGCGCAGTTGCCCCTCGGTTAGCGTGGCGATCTGGTTCGCATAGTTGATCCGTCCTGTAAATTGATCGGCGCGGTAGGTGCCTAAGCCGGGTTGGGCGATCGCCACCGTGCCGTTAGCAGTTTGTTGATCTAAGTTGATGGCAATGTCGCCATCTAGGATGCCACTAGGCGAAAATTCTGGCTGTACACCGGGTAGTTGAATTACGCTCAGGGGAACGTTTCGCAATTCGGTGAGCAGCAGTCCGCTTTCGGTGCGACCACGGGCGATCGCCTGATCTCGCTGAATGTAAAAGCCAATAGGACGGAATCGCGGATCAAGCGCAAAGGCAATCCGATCGCGATCGCCCCGCAAATCCAGCGCCACTCCTTGCGACACCCGCACCGAACCTTGCAAATAGGGTTCAAAGGCAACGCCATTTAGTACAAACTGTTTCAGCGCCGCCGTGCCGTTGACCACAGGAGCCGTCGGCGTTCCGGTGATTCGCCCAGTAAAGTCGGCTCGTCCCGCATATTGAACTGCGACGGGAACAGGCACGGCGGCATCTTTCAGGTTGAAATCGCTGAGGCTGACATTCAAATCAAACCCAGTGATGGCGGGATTGACCGTGCGTACCGCAATCACGCCATTAGCGCTAAACCCAGTCGCGGTTGCTTGTTGCAGCACAATTTGCTGACCGTTCCACTTCACTTGAGCCGTCAGCGGATTTTGAATCAGGGACAGTCCCTCTGACAGCAAGGCGGTTCCTTGAACGCGAATATCTGAGGGCTGGAATGATGCCAAGGTGCCAGAGGCTTTGAATTTACCGCTGAGCAAGCCACGTAGATCAGGCGAAAACTGGGCAAGCCCGATGCCTGCCAGAGTTGCCGCACCCCGCCAGAGACCATCCGCTACGACGGCTTGGGGCGCGACGGTGCCGCCTGCCACCTTGAAAGAGCTATTTTGCAGCGTGATGATGCCCTTGGCAACCACGACTTCACCAAAGCCGGGATAGGTGCCGTTGGGCGCTTGGAACTGCGCCACGGTTTTTATTTGATTGGCGAGTCCTGAGACTTGAACTTGGGCATTCATCCGCCCGATAGCGACTGGTACTGGGCGATCGCTGTAGGCTTGAGCGATCGCGTCGCCAGAGATATTCAACGCTTGGGCACTAATCGCCACAGTTGGGTTCAGTTTTCCAGCCGCATCTTTTGTTGCCAGGTCAACTCGTCCAGATCCGGTGATTTGTCCGCCAGAAGTGGGCGTTGCCTGCACATCTTGAATCACCAGTTCTTCGGCAGCCGTATTCAGTTTGAAGGCGGCAGAGTACTGGCTTAGGTTAATGCGATCGACCTTGCCAGGAGCAGTACTGCGCGCAATTCCGGTTAAAACAGGTTCTTCAATTGCGCCTGTAAGCTTCAAATTGGTTTCGACTTTCCCTGACACAGGCACGGGAGTCGTCACATCTAGAGTTTGCAGCAGGTCGGATAGGCTCGTAGATGGCACTTTCACCGCGATGTCAAAGCCTTTCTCCAAATCCAGCGTTCCATTGGCAAATCCAGTGACCTTCCCATAGCTACCTTTGACTCCATCTAAGCGAATTTGCGTGTCGCGAAACTGTAATCGCCCACTGGCATTGGTCACAGAGCGCGGCACAGCCGGAATGCCCAAGGATGCTGATTCAAACTCAGCGACTCCATTGATTGGCGTGTCTTTTGTATCTGGACGAAGTTCAACAGTCAGGTTGCCGCCGCCGCGCCCACTGTACAGGTTGAACGGCAGCCCAATCAAGCGATCGATTTCTGCCAGCTCAAAATTTTTGGCGCGAATGTTGAGCTTAGTCTTTTGAGAAGGCAGCATGGTTTCACCCGCGATCGCCACGGTGCCTCCCGTTTGCGATCGCCCATCTAGCTCATACACAAACCGCTTGTTGCTATCTAAAATTTTGGCGTTGCCATTGACATCGGTCAGCAATACTGGAACCCGCTTATTTTTAACGGGCTTAAGCGGCAGCAGTTCAACAGCACCATCCTGCACTCGGATGGTGCCCAAGGCAATCATGCCTTCTTCTTGCTCACTTGCCAACTCGGTGCCAATCCAGCCTTGCTTTTCCTGCTCCAAAAAAACCTTGGGCTGCTCTAACGTCACATCCAGTTCGAGTTTGCGGCTCCACAGCGATCGCCACAGGTCAAATTTAACGTCTACCCCTTTCATCTCCGCACTATCGCGATCGGTCGCCGTTGCCGGAACGCTAGAAGCGCCAAACCGGATGCCGTTGAGATTAATTCCCTCCAATTCGCCCACCTTCACCGGACGATTCAGCGTTTCGCTCAAATTTTTGGCAACCAGCGGAGAAAGTTCTTCGTGCAGAAACCTCCAGCCCCACCAACCAGCACCGCCCAGACCCGCTGCCAGCCCAATGCCGACGGGCAAAGCAATGCGACGAAAACGGCGGAATCGAGCAGGTGAAGGCGGCGGTGTCGGAGTATTGTCCGAGTTTGGCGAATTAGTCATTTCCTGGGGCTTGGAAGACGGGTTTGCTAAAAATATACCGTCTACACTACTGGTTCTTGTGTCACAGTCAAGTTTAATTTAGACAGTCTGCCAATCGGACTCTTCCTGCTTCCTTCGCTCTTATTCCTTACCTAACCGTTTCAGGTAGTCCCAACCGCGCTGGGGCCACACGTGCGATCGCCCGGTTTTTTCAGCAATCCACTGGGCTACTTTGGGTCCCGACCAGTTGCCGCCATCGGGGGCAGGTTCTCGCAGAAGTTGCCGGAGTTCTTGCTGTTGTTCTTCGGTCAACAGCGATCGCGCAGAAGACTCTCGCCGCTGCTGACGATTTTTGACGGCATCTGGTCCAGCCTGGTTATATCGCCGAATAATGTCTTTGGCGTAGTCATAATTGAGATCCACGGCTTGAGCCGCCCGTTTGATCGTCCAATCTTGGGCAACCAAGTGCAGCAGTTGCCAGCGACGCGCTTCCGAAATGTCATCTGCCTGTCGATAGCGGGTTTTTAGCTGATCAACCGTCAGATGGGTTTGGAGTTCTGCTTTGGGTGGCATTCCTCATCATTAGGAGTCGGGGAATAGAAGAAAGAAGATAGAAGAAAACCGAATTCTGCACTCTAAAGTAGATACTCAGGTCGGGCGATGGAGTAGTAAGCGTAGTGATAGGTGGGGGCATTGCTGCGATAGGCGTGATCGAGGTCGGGAAGTTGAAGACGACGATCGCTGTAGGAAGTGTCGTCGTAGCTGTATGACCAGGAGGAGCCATAATCATAATCGGCATCATAATCGGCGGCTTGGCTGGGTTGGCTGAGCATGGCGCTCACTCCCAACGCGATCGCGGTTGCTGAGAAAATAGGGGAAATCGACTCAGGCTTCATGGCAGCGTCTCAATCAGTGCAAAGGCTGTTCCATTTATCTGGTTTTCTTGAAATAGTCCGGATGAAACCAACTCTGCTGCGGAAAATAGTTAGATTTTTTACAAAATCAGCATGACGCAACATAAACCAGATATTGGCTTTATTCCAACTCCAGCCGTTGTGGTAGAGGGGATGTTTGCCCTGCTCCAAGTGACTCCCCAAGATGTGATTTATGATTTGGGCTGTGGGGATGGACGAATTTTGATCACAGCGGCTCAGCAGTTTGGGGCGCAAGGGGTCGGCATTGATGTAGACGGCGATCGCATTCAGGAAGCAACTACTAACGCTAAAGCCGCTGGAGTCGGCGATCGCGTCACTTTTCATCACCAAAATCTATACGAGAGCGACTTTAGCCCCGCAACCATCGTCATTCTTTATCTGCTGACCCATCTCAACTTAAAACTCAAACCCCAACTATTTCGCCAGCTTAAACCGGGTACTCGCGTGGTCTCCCACGATTTTGATATGGGCGACTGGATTCCAGAACAGGTGATGCAAATCTCGATCGAAGCCGATGAAGTCGCCACGCTTTACTATTGGGTGATTCCTAATTGCTCGGTTATGAGCGACCAGTTTTGAATCTTTCGAGAGGCGACTGCGTAAATAGGAGGGTGTTGTGAGTAAAATAAGGACAGATTACTTAAAGTTTCGTAACTTATCCTCAGAGTCGGACATTCATGACTCCAGCTACTTCTCTTTTTTCTCCCGTTGAAGATGACCTTGATTTACTCACGGAAAATCTCAAAAATCTAATTGGTGCCCGTCACCCAATCTTATATGCTGCCGCAGAACACCTCTTTGGGGCAAGGGGAAAGCGCGTTAGACCCGCGATCGTGCTGTTAGTATCGAAGGCAACCATGCCGGGGCATGAGCTAACCCCGCGCCATCGTCGGCTGGCTGAAATCACCGAAATGATTCATACCGCCAGTTTGGTTCACGATGATGTGGTGGACGAATCGGATCTTCGTCGTGGAGTTCCCACGGTTCACACCAGTTTTGGCAATCGGATTGCAGTGCTGGCTGGAGATTTTTTGTTTGCCCAATCTTCCTGGTATTTGGCAAATCTCGACAATTTGGAAGTCGTCAAGTTGCTCTCTCAAGTGATCATGGATTTGGCAGAAGGCGAAATTCAGCAGGGCTTAAATTGCTTTTCTACCAATCTATCGATCGAAGCTTACTTAGAGAAAAGCTATTACAAAACAGCTAGCTTGCTTGCCAATAGTTCAAAGGCGGCGGCAGTGTTGAGTGATGCTTCCCCAGACTTAACTGAATCCCTCTATGGCTACGGTCGTCATATTGGTCTAGCTTTTCAAATTGTGGATGACATTTTTGATTTCACAGGTTCGGCGGAAGAGTTAGGAAAACCGATTGGTTCAGACTTGAAGGATGGTATTTTAACGGCTCCGGTGCTGTATGCCTTGGAAGAAAAACCATCGCTGGAGGTGTTGATTGAACGAGAGTTTGCTCAACCAGGAGATTTGGAGCAAGCGATCGCGTTTGTGAAAGATAGCCAGGGAATTGAGCGATCGCGCGCCCTTGCCAAACAGCACTCCAAAAGCGCGATCTCTTGCCTGCAAGAATTACCACCCTCTGCTTCTCGCCAAGTCTTAGTAAAACTCGCGGACTATGTTTTGAGTCGCCTGTATTAATCAACCCGAACATCTGTAACAAATCACGCCTGTATCGTGTGATATCTGATAAGACTTACTAACGGCGATCGGCTGGTTAGGCAGCAATTCCAAATTCAAAAATTCAAGAAGAGTTCGTGGCAAGAGAGGGGTCTGAATCGCAGAGCATAAAATCGATCAAATGCTGCCAACTGTCAAACAGGAAATACTTGGTGAGGCTGAGGACATCTTGAAAAAAGCCTTTGCGATCGCCGACCTCTTCACCGAACTCGATTTTTGAAACCTCACATCGGCTACTTAGAAGTGGCTTGAAGCCTTGAGAACAAACTAAATTTGATTTCTAGCCATTTTTCGATCACATCTTGCCTCATAGTTCAAGCGTTCTATAAGATATAGCAGTACATTAATACCACTGCAAAACACATGGCAAATGCAAAGGGAGGATCTGGGCAAGGACAGGGACGTAAACCGGACTGGGGTAAAAAGCCTGATAGTAGAATCGGAGTGCCCTTTGAGGTAGTTCCACAGAAGAAACACATCGTTGAAATCTGGACAGTATTAGAGCAATGCGGATTGGAATTTAGAGATCTAGCTCGATTTCTTAAAAACCACGGAATCGATTTAATTCAGCAGAACAGTTACAACAGTTCACTTCCTCCTTCTAATTCCTACAGGATTTACTCAACACCTGTTGCAGCAAGTTTTGGATTAACCTCTTCTTTCGATGCAGAGGCAGGTGGATATGAAGAGAGTTATTTAGAGTCCATATTGAGCATTCAGTCACCAGAAAGAACTATCTTTCTTCAAGTTATAGGAGACTCAATGATTGACGATGGCATTTCTGAGGGGGCAATTTTAACTGTGGAAACATCCGATACAACAGCAAGTAAATCGTGGCTAGAACCACAGACTGGAGACGCTGTCATTGCTCTAGTTGATGGAACCGATTTAACGGTGAAGAGGTTTCGGAGAAATAATGAAGGAGAATTTCTTGAACCACGAAACCGCAAAAATCAAAATTTTCAGCCTATTCAAATCTCAAGTCGTGATCCTGGATGGACAGGAGGACACGAAGTTGAAATTTTTGGCATCGTCATAAAGATAGTTCTTGACCCATAATCAATTTAATCTTCAACTTTCTGATAATGAGTTAGTCGATATCAACCGGGCTTGGCGTTTGGCGAGGAGACGTTCTCTTAAGCCCTTCGATGGGAATTGCTGCTCGATTTCTTCACGAATCTCTTCGGCTAATTTTTCTTGCTCCTGCAAATAGGCTTTCACCTCATCCTGATGCCGCAGGTAGTAGGTAATCACGGCATATACGTCTGATAGATCCAGTACATCAAACTGGTAAGCAATCTCTTCCGCAGTTAAACCCTGCTCGAACTCATACACCATGGTGTCTAGCGTTACTCGTGTTCCGCCAACTCTCACAACACCATCAGCATCAGTCTTTAAAGGGATTGGTTCAACTACATCTACTAAATTCATAACTATTTGACTCCGCAACTTCTTCAGAGAGTGGATACTCTCTTGACTCTGGATGAAAAGTGTATTTCGTATACCTTCTACAAGTATCTCGCTTTATCTCTGAATCAGCATCAGACTGTTTAATTGATTTCTTGTTTTCTCTAGAGGATTGATGTATTGTGGCTGCGAAGTTGTTGGTTGACGAAAATCTGATGCGGAGAGTAGTTCAGGGAATACTTCGCCGTAATTCTGAGATCGACATTTTACGGGTTCAGCAAGTCGGTTTGTCAGGAGTTGGAGATCCAGAAATTTTAGAGTGGGCGGCGAAAGAAGGAAGAGTTCTGCTGACTCGTGATTTTAAAACAGTTCCCAAATTTGCATACAAGAGACTTGTGGCTGGACTACCGATGGCTGGTGTCATTGCGATTAATAATAGCCAAGCATCGATGGGACAAGTTATTGAAGATATCTTAATGCTGGCAGAATTTGAAGAGGACTGTGTTGGGCAAATTCAGTATGTACCCTTGTGAGGTGAGATGGAAGCATTAACGACAGATGTGCTGGTGGTGGGTGGGGGAACGGGCGGAACGGCGGCGGCAATTCAGGCGGCGAGGCGGGGAGCAAATGTGGTTCTCGTGAGTGAGTTTGCGTGGCTGGGGGGAATGTTGACCAGTGCAGGCGTAACAGCACCGGATGGCAACGAATTGGAAGCTTGGCAAACGGGCATTTGGGGAGCTTTTCTACGGGAATTGGAGCGCCGACAGCCGGAAGGATTAGATCACGGCTGGGTTAGCTTTTTCACCTATGATCCGCAAGTGGGTGCTGAGATTTTTGCCGATTGGGTGGCGGAGTTGCCAAATTTGAAATGGATTGCGGGACAGGTGCCGCTAGAAGTTTTGCGCTCCGAAAATCAGGTGATCGGAGTCCGGTTTGCGGATTATACGATTTATGCCAAGGTGACGCTGGATGGCACAGAACTAGGGGATCTGCTGGCGTTGGGAGAGATTCCCCATCGCTGGGGCTGGGAGTTGCAGTCAGAGTTTGGAGAACCGAGCGCTCCCGTTGAATCGAATAGCTTGATTGAAACCTATCCGGTACAGGCTCCTACTTGGGTGGTCGTGATGCGGGATGTGGGTGAGGGCAATCAGGCGGCTATGATTCCGGCACCACCTCACTATAATCCTGAGTTATTTAAGGACGCATGGGAAAGTTACGGCGGCGAAAAGTTTTTGAACTATGGACGGCTTCCGGGCGATCGCTTCATGATCAATTGGCCAATCCACGGCAATGATTATGGCGAAGGTGTCGAGCGATTGATCGGGTCAGAGTCAGAAAAACAGCAATTTTTGCAAGAAGCACGTTGGCATTCCCAGGGCTTTGCTCACTTCATTCAAACCCACTTGGGTCTACGCTATGGGCTAGCTGAAAATATCTTTCCTCCATCCCAAACTTTTTATTCCATTGGCAGCGGAGCGTATGCACTACACCCTTACTATCGGGAGGGTCGTCGATTAAGGGGAGTGACGACGGTGCGAGAGCAAGATCTGTTGCCGATCGCTAAAGGATGTGTGGCAGCCTTGCCCGTTATTGTTAATGCTCAAGTCTGCGAGGAGACTGAAAATGAGTGTGATGCGATCGCGATCGGGAATTATGCCAACGATCACCACTATCCCAGTGGCGACATCAGGCTTGCGCCAAAATCAATCCAGTGGGGCGGGCGCTGGACAGGAACACCGTTTACGATCCCCTATCGGGCTTTAATTCCTGAAACAATCAATGGCTTTCTCGCCTGTGAGAAAAATATTTCGGTTTCGCACATGGCGAATGGAGCAACTCGTCTACAACCCTGCGTTTTGGGGATCGGTCAAGCAGCGGGAATGGCAGCAGCGCTATCCATCGAACAAGGCTGTCAGCCACGAGATCTGCGGGTGAAATTGCTGCAAGACGCACTATTGACCGACGCGATCGCGCCAACTGCCGTGATTCCATTGCTTAACCAACCGATTGCTCATCCAGAGTGGCTTTACTGGCAGCGGTTTTATTTAAATCAACCCGATGCTTATCCAGGATCAGGGTCTGCCCCAACCCAGCAAGAGTGTAATCAACCAACTGTAGACTGTGATTTGACCACAACTCAATTAAAGCTGTCGGGTATTTTTAAACGGCTAAGCGAACAGCAGTATGAACTGTTCATCACAGCGCCCAGAAGCTTAATCAGCCGCACAGTTAGTCTGGTGACGCTAAATGCTGACATTGATCATCTGTTTGAATGCTTAGATGCAGAACAAACTATTGTGGTTGCAGGACGGACGAACTACGCTGGAAATTGGTTTTTGGTGCAACATTGCCACATCTTCCATAAATAGTTAAAGAGTTACCAATGATCTCAGTGGGCAACCAGCACTTGAGCATTTATCCAGTTAAAAAACGGAGACTTTTAGACTTTTAGCAGACGGCTCTGCTAATTCATCGTAAACTGTCAGCTTTGTAGGCTTACACCGCTTGGTTGAAGCTTCAATCCCTTGAGCGCCTTCAAACTGCAAATCTTCTAAATATCCTGGCTTCTCATTTTCAGCCTGTCGGCGATTGAGAAAAGGACCGAAATAATAAGTACAGTGAGGAGAATCTGTTTTAACCTTTACCCACCAGGCAAAGCCGAAAAAATCGATTAGTCTTACTAGAGATTCCTGCATTGTTATCTCGCTATTTTTTCCAGTGAGGTTTTACAAAGCTCTGTTGCCTTAAAAACCCCAGTTATTTCGTCAGCTATGACTTGTTATACTCTGTAACCTCGCTCTTTTTCAACCCCATCGGATGAGATCTATCTAGATGTAAGGTTTTAAACTGGCGCTGACGATAAACTTCATACAATGCCATTCCGGTTGCAACTGATGCATTAAGGCTTGGTGTGTTTCCTGCTAAAGCAATAGAAACCAAGCGATCGCAACCGCGTTGAATCAGCATACTCAAGCCTTCCCCTTCTGCCCCAACCACCAGCGCGATCGCTCCAGTAAACTCGACTGTGTGAATTGGCTCACTCGCTTCCAATTCGAGTCCATACATCCAAAATCCGGCTGCCTTCAGATCTTCTAGGGCGCGATTCAAATTAACAACTCTTGCCACAGGAAAAGTTTCAAGCGCTCCAGCGGCTACTTTCGCAACAGTCGCAGTGATCCCGGCGGCTCTTCGCTGGGGAATGATTAAGCCTTGCGCGCCCATCGCTTCTGCCGACCGAATAATGGCACCCAAATTATGGGGATCAGTAATCCCATCAGCAACCACTAGCACCGGCTGATCAACCTTCGCTTTAGCCTGCTCAATCAAGGTGGCTAATTCAATATACTCGTAGGGTGCAACTTGAGCTGCAACCCCTTGGTGATTGGCTCCCTGGGTCATTTGATCCAGCCGACGCGGCTCAACCTCATCAATCACCGCACCGTTATTTTTTGCCTGCTGCAACAAGGTATGGAATCGATGGTCGTAGCGCAAACGAGCAATAATCCAGATTCGATTTAGGCTACGCTCACCTTCCATTGCTGCCAACACTGGATGACGACCATAAATCAACTCAGCAGAGTCTTCTTGGGGAGCATTAGACGAATCAACAGGGGCTTCGGAGAACTCCCGTCTACCACGAGGAATAAAGGTTTCTGCACGCGATCGCCTGGGATCTTTGCTGCGTCCAGGGTGAACAAAGGCTCCTGAACGGGTTCCTTTAAAGTCTCCAGAAGCAGATTCTACAGAATTTGACCGTGTATCTCTAAAATCTCTGGATGCCTGCCTAGGTCGGGATGTATAGCCTTCAGATTGTGAATCTCTAGCATCTCTAGAAGCGCGTTCAGGTCTAGAGGTATACCCTTCTGAACGTGATCCTTTGACATCTCTAGAAGTGCGTTCAGGTCTAGAAGTGCGTTCAGGTCTAGAAGTGTAATCTGAGCGTGATCCTTTGGCATCTCTGGAAGCGCGCTTAAGTCTCGGAGCATTGCTTTCCGACCGAGATCCTTTAGGGTCTTTAAAAGCCCGTTCAGGTCGAGAAGTATAGTCTGAGGGTGAGCTTCGGCGATCCTGGGAAGCTCGGTCTGGTTGAGAAATTCTATCTGGTTGGGAAGTTCTAGGAGATGGAATCTCAGCAGCACCAGTTTTTGAAACAGGGTCGAGCCTGACTGTTACGATGCGCTTTTTATGCACCTTTCCATCCCTTGATGACGTGGCGGAACCCGAACGAGCGGGGCGATCGCGATCTCGTCTTGCGCCGTGGGGTTTGGGTAGACCTACACCCGCAGACTCAGCACGGACACGACGAGGTGGATCAGACTTACGCTTTTTATCAGTCATGTTTTTATCAGTCATGGTTCGTTAAGATTAAAAATAAAGGCTAGAAATTTAGAGTGATTGATTCAAAAAGTAACGACGTTTGCCCTTGAACTAAAGGCAATTTTTTGATAGCCCAGGGATCGCTAATTAACAACAGCAGTTGAATCGATTTGCAAATAGCTTAATAACTCCATGAGTCGAGGCAGATCGGAAAGATAAAGGTAACCAATTAATGTCTCCAAACTGGTTGCCCGTTGGTAAGTATCTGGATCAATCCGTTTAGGACGGCTACTAGCTGCATTTCGTCCACGCTTTAAGAGATCTAATTCTGTAGGGGTCAGAAAGGGGATCAACTGATCTAAGTGGTGAGCTTGAGTTTCAGCCCGAACTTGCGATACAACTTGATGATGATAGGCTTGGATGCGCTTGGGTGGAATTAGATAATAGCGACGAATATAAAGCTCATAAACAGCATCTCCTAAATACGCTAATGCTCCTGGAGACATTTGCTGAAGCTGAGTGGATGATAGCGTCTGACAAAATAGGGCTTGAGCGATCGCTCCTTTATCTAAATCAGTTGCCAAGGGATCATTGGATTGCATCATCTCCGGCTCTATTGGCACCAACCTTCCACCAGCATTGTAATGAGTTACTTCATCTTAATCGAGAATCCTTTAAAGCGAAAATCCAACCAATCCATGTCAACGAGACATTTAGTTTGGCATAAACTTTAGCCAGACGTTACCACTTGTTGTAAACAATTTGCGATCTGTATAGGCATTTTGCTGAAAGCCCGGTCAAAGCCAATCCCGCCGATCAGAAATCCCTAACCGCTATATCGTTCTTCTGCCCAAGGTTCGCCTCGTTGATGATAACCATTTCGCTCCCAAAAACCTAGCTCTGCCTGACCCAAAAACTCTAACCCACTCAGCCATTTAGCGCTTTTCCAGGCGTAGAGATGAGGAACCACCAGACGCAAAGGTCCACCATGCTCAGCAGGAAGCGGCTCACCAAAAAGCGTATGGGCAAAAAAGTTCTCTTCGCGCAAGAAGTCGTCCGTTGAAATGTTGGTTGTGTAGTCTCCGTAGCAATGTTCCATAATGTGAACTGCTTTTGGGTCTACTTCAACACGGCTCATCAAATCCACCACTTTTACGCCGCGCCATTGGACATCAAGCTTTGACCAAGTGGTAACACAGTGGAAATCAGCGGTAAAGTCAGTTTGAGGCATTGCCATCAGGTCATCCCATGTAAAGATGACCTTTTGCGCCAACCCCCATACTCTCAGCGTCCAATCTTTAATCTCCACATGAGGAGTATCCCCATAGGTCAGAACTGGAAAGCCTTTTGCCAAGTGCTGTCCTGGTGGAACGCGATTTTGCAAAGTGGAGTCTGGTTTCTGGAAGAACTTTCCTAACATGGCGTAAACCCTGTCGCATTATCTAACGCTATATCACCTGGCAAATTACATCATGTGTCATTCGGATCAGTTCAGCAAGCCTATAGGATTGCAAATGGTTTCAAGAGAGCGATCGCCCATTGAGCAAACATCAGGCTCCAGTAAATCTCTACTCTTCCTCTTCCTCTGCTTCAGCTTGCGGATAGATAAAGCCTTGGGCACGTCCAGTCAAAATCGATTTGCCAAGTGACAATGCGCGCTGCGCCTGCAATCTAGCTTTGCTCTTCCAAGTAGCCCGTCGCTTATCGCGCTTAGACTTGGATGTTTTCTTCTTCGGTTGAGCCATAACAAACAGAGTATTTTTTCACAACTTTCCTATTCTAAAGCATGATTTCAGTTAATCTATCCGAATTTGTCAAATGTTCTGAATACATAAGTAGTGTAAAAAACCACTCATGGTATAAACTACATAAACCCTATCAAAGAACTGGGCTTTAATCGAACGGTGTAGTAGCGGCAAAAATTAGCACAGATTATGGAGTGGTAGCCACACAATGCTGGCGTTTGCCCCTGTTATCTGAGCCTACAGCCTACTTCCTGCTTTCGCTTTTCATAACTTACTCGCTCTGAATTGAGGTTGCATTCTGTGGGCATTAATGTTGAGGACGTATCCAAGCAGTTTGGTAGTTTTCAAGCTGTCAGTCAGGTCAGCCTTGAGATTAAAAGTGGCACCCTGATTGCACTGTTAGGTCCTTCTGGCTCAGGTAAGTCTACGCTGCTACGACTGATTTCAGGTTTAGAAACTCCTGATAGTGGCAAGATTTGGCTGACGGGTGAAGATGCTACCCATCGCAGTGTGCAAGATCGCAATATTGGCTTTGTGTTTCAGCACTATGCCCTGTTCAAACATCTGACGGTGCGGAAAAACATTGCCTTTGCGTTGGAATTGCGGAAAGCCTCGTCTCAGCAAGTAAAAGCACGGGTGGATGAATTATTAGAACTCGTGCAGTTGCATGGATTGGGCGATCGCTATCCGTCTCAATTATCGGGGGGGCAACGGCAGCGAGTCGCGCTAGCTAGGGCGCTGGCTGTGGAGCCGAAAGTGCTGCTGCTGGATGAACCCTTTGGGGCGCTTGATGCCAAAGTGCGAAAAGATTTGCGCGTATGGCTGCGGCGCTTACATGATGAAGTCCATGTCACAACCGTTTTTGTGACCCATGACCAAGAAGAAGCGATGGAAGTGGCAGATGAAATTGTCATCATGAATAAGGGAAAGGTCGAGCAGGTAGGGTCTCCGGCGCAAATTTATGACCATCCCGCGAGTGCATTTGTCATGAGTTTTATTGGTCCAGTCAACGTGTTGCCAAGCACGTCTCGGATTTTTCAAGCCAATGGGTTTGATTCGCCCCACCCAGAAGTTTTTTTGCGACCCCAAGATATTTTGGTGGAAACTCAGCAAACGGAAGCATCGGTCGCTGCAAGGGTTAGCCGGATTATTCACCTAGGGTGGGAAATTCAGGCGGAGTTGATGTTGGACGATGGACAGGTGTTGATGGCACATTTAACCCGCGATCGCTTTGATGAACTGAACCTAAAACCTCAGCAGCGTGTTTTTGTGAAACCCAAAGATGCCAAGGCGTTTCCCCTGTATTACTCAATTTAGTCGGGGGGTGCAATCGGCAGCGCGATCGCGAAGCGCTGACTGGTCAGTTTGCTGGCTATAGTGGTTCCTATGCCAAATCTTCAAAGTCGATCAGCTAAATTTCAATTGCATTTTCAAGCCTGGAAGCCTCAAGCCTGGAAGCCCCAGGCTTGGAAATTATTGAGCATTGCTTTTTTCAGCGGTCTTGCCATGAGTTTGGCAGTTGCTCCGCTGAATTGGTGGGGGTTAGCGTGGGTTTCATTAGTGCCACTGTGGGTCATCGTCAATGATGACAGGCAAAAAGCAGGTGGACGAATAATCTCTCCTACAGCCTGCGCGATCGCGTGGGGCATTGGCTATCACGGTTTGGCGCTGTTTTGGATTACAGGCTTACATCCGCTAATGTGGCTGGGAATTCCGTGGCTTGCCAGCATCGCCATCACGCTTTTTTGCTGGGCGTTTATCACGCTTTGGGGCGTAGCGCTGGTGGTGATCTGGCAGTGGGGTATGAGGTTTGGAACTAAGATTTGGGGATTAGGAAATAGGGAAATAGCGTTCAGTCTGTTTCGCGTTCTCTTGGGTACGGCGCTCTGGTGTGGAGTCGAAACCCTGTGTAACCTGACTCCCTTAGCATGGACATCCATTTCTTACGCGCAAAGTCCGGGAAACCTGGCAATTTTGCACCTAGGGCAGCTATCGGGCGCGATGACAGTAACGGCAGCGATCGCGGCGGTCAACGGGCTAATTGCAGAGGCTTGGATCAGTTGGCAGACAGACACTAGAGAGAGACAGTCTTACTTTCTGGGCGCGAACGCACTCGTCCTTTTCCTCATTTGCCACCTGTTGGGCTACTGGCTCTATCGGCAGCCATTGAATGATCTGGCGACCTCTGCCCTGAAAGTGGGCATTGTTCAAGGAAATGTGCCCACCAGAATCAAGCTATTTTCGGAAGGGTTGCAACGGGCAGAAGCAGGATATGCCGAAGGCTACACCACTTTGGTAGAGCAAGGAGCAGAAGCCGTCTTAACCCCAGAAGGCGCACTGCCGTTTTTATGGAACGATCGCAGTCGAGCGAACAGTCTGTTTTATCAAGCAGTGCTAGCCAAACAGAAAGTTGCTTGGTTAGGGACATTTACGGCTCAAAAGGGCGGCGTTGCTCGGAGCTTACTGACTTTAAATCAGCAAGGAGAAGCGATCAGCCGCTACGACAAGGTGAAGTTGGTGCCGCTAGGCGAATATATTCCGTTCCAAAAATGGCTGGGGGGTCTGGTCAGCAAGCTAACGACCGTCGCAGAAAATGGCTTACCCGGCACGTTAAATCAGCAGTTGGATACGCCATTCGGTCGAGCGATCGCCAGTATTTGCTACGATTCTGCTTTTCCTGAAGTATTTCGGAGTCAAGCAGCACGAGGCGGGCAGTTTATCCTCACCGCTTCCAATCTTGATCCTTACAGTGAAGTGCTGATGGCACAGCATCAAGCCCAAGATTTAATGCGGGCAATTGAAACCGATCGCTGGGCAGTGCGCGCTACCAATACGGGATACTCTGGCGTGATCGATCCCCATGGACGAATTGTTTGGCGATCGCAGCCTCAAACCTACGAAATTCATGCCGAAACTATCTATCGTCGCCAAACTCAGACTTTGTATGTTCGTTGGGGAGATTGGCTCACGCCTTTGCTGTTAGCTCTAGCACCCATCATTGCCGTCACTCGATGGGTGCGATCTCGCAATACTTAGTCAACCAGAAAGGCGATCGCGCTCCTGATACTGATACCCTAGACATAACCGCTAGAGCTTGCTAAACCTGTATGAGATTTTCTCGTGATTGCGCGTTTGCAATACGAACCTTGACTAAGGCACCTATCATGGCGGCAGCGCCAACGCTTGCCCCGGCAAAGTCTGGTCAAACTACGCAACAACCTTATCCCAACTTTAAAGTCATTGTGTTAAATGATGATTTCAACACCTTTGAACACGTATCAAGCTGCTTGCTCAAATACATTCCCGGCATGACTCCCGACTATGCCTGGGAACTTACTAACCAGGTGCATCATGAAGGGCAAGCGATCGTCTGGGTGGGACCGCAGGAACAAGCCGAGCTTTATCATATGCAACTAGGGCGAGAAAACTTAACCATGGCTCCTCTAGAAGCGGCATAGTTGTTTTTTTGAGTAATGAGAGTTTTATAGAGTCGATTTTAACCTCAGGACATTACTATGGCGAGTTCCACTGGCAGATTAGTTCTAAACCATTCCACACATATTCCCGGACTGATTGCCATTTTGGATCGCCTGACTCAACAAGTAGGAGTTCAAACCATTACGCCCGGAGTGATTGGTCCAGCGCGATCGCACGCTCCAAAAATGATTCTCAAAGTGTCGGTTCCGATCCGAGGCGGCTTCAAGCTAATTGCTAGACAAGGGAAAACGGTACAAGAAGTATTTGTAATCGCCTCCCTAGAACAAGCAGAGCTAGAAGCCGCGATCGCCGCGATTATCGCTCGGTAGATCAAACCTTTATTCAACTTGCCGATCCGCCACACGATTGAGCGGCAAACTGAGAATGCAGCTAGCAGTGAGCAAAAAGGCAATCACGCCGGTCAACTTAGCGCTCAACATGGCAACTTCCCACTCTGGCAAAATGATCTTTTGCAAGCCCACTGCCCCGCAATAAACTAACCAATAAGCAAACGTCATCAGCATCAGCATATGATCTGCTGTTTCCACGTCATCTCGTGTGAGATCGCGATCGCTGACCAACAGAGAAATTCCGGCAACACAAGCAAAAGATGAAAAAATAACCAGTAATTCATGCAAAGAAAGTTCAGACATAATCTTACTCAAGCCGTTTTTTAAACAGGACGTTTTGAAGTGAGATTTAGTCTAAAGGACTACGTTGTAAGACAGATAGTAATCCTTACAAAGATCAATAAATATGAGATTCAGCTTAACAAAACGCAAAGAAATCCATAAATTATCCTGCCCCTGACAGTCTTTCTATAAAAATTAAAATTTGAACAAATCCTGAGAATACTGATCGCTTGGATTCAAAATTCGGATTTCATACTCTGCACTCCGCACTTCGTCCTCAAGGTGCAATTGGCAAAAGTCGTTGAATCGGGTTCAGCTTATTTTTTGTTTCAACAAACTTTCCATTTTTCCAGGTGCCCTCAAGCCGTGCCCCACTTGCCAGCGTGTAAACTCCTCTTCCACTTTGCCGCCCCGTGCGAAACTCCCCTTCATAGCGCATTCCACTGGGAAAACTGCACACCGCGAAGCTATTGAGCAAATCATTCTGAAACTCTCCCTCACAGCGAGTGCCATCCGCCAAGACCAATAGTCCTTTTCCTTGCTTTTTGCTGTTTTGAAAATTGCCTTCGTAACGGTTGCCACTGGGATAAGTACAAATTCCTAACCCATTTAATACATTAGCTCGAAAAATTCCTTGGCAGCGGGTGCCATTTGCGAACAGAAATTTGCCCTGCCCCGATCGGATGCCTTTTTGAAACTCGCCTTCATACCGATTTCCTCCTGGAAAGACACACACGCCCTTGCCATGCAGTAAATCATTGCGAAACTCTCCCTCGCAGCGAGTGCCATCTACAAATGTGAAAATGCCCCTTCCTTGACGCTGACTATTTTTCAGTTCTCCTTCATAGCGATTACCGCTCGGAAACGTGCAAGTTGCTTTTCCTTGCAGCAATTCATCCCGCAGTTTTCCTTCGCAGTAATTGGATGCCAGAAGAATAGGAGAATTGGCTAAAACGGGTAATCCAGCGCCAAAAATAGAACCACTCGCAAGCGCGATCGCACTCATCAATATCATTGTCCGATGTGGGATTAAACGTTTTTTTGATGCGATCGACCAAAAAGTGGGCACACTAAAGAAGTTGTTTGCATCGGAAGTAGATGGGTGAGAAAGTTGTCGCATAAATCTGTAATTAAGAGAGAAGTCTCAGTTTAATGGTGCCTTTAGCAAAGGTATATTTACACCTATCTAAAGTTTGAACCAAAGCCAGAAAGTTTGAAAATCAAAAAACTGGTAACCAACGCCCCAGAAATGTCAAGAAAATTGAACGACACCAGGGTCAAAGCTTTATTTGTTCGACAGCTTAAAGAAAGTACACTAAAACTGACGAGGGGAAGATTCCATCAATCGTAAGATTCTCTTTGCAATAAAAAAATAGGTCATTGATAAATTACTGATCTTGAGGTGCATCCTCGATCTATGATCGCAGGCGGGGCATTTTTTCGGTGGCTATCTTTTTTAAGAATTTATTTTGTTTAACATCGGAGTTTGTCAAGCACTAAATTAACTATCTACAAAATATTATCAAATCAGCTTGCCGACGCTTTTAATCAAACTAACGCTTTCAACCAAAAGAATTGATAGATTCGCTCATGTTGCCTCTATTTCCTTTGATCACATTTGCTCAAGCATTCCCTTTTCCCGCTCCATCACCCACCCAGCCATCACTCAGAATTACTCCACAAGAATTAGTATTACCCAGAGAATCTCTTCCTGCCCAGCCCACTCTTCAAACGCAGGAAATCTTTCAGCCTCAGGAAATTCGCCCCCTTCCAGGACAGTTAGACACTGTACCCGTCCTTAATAGCAACAGTCCAGAGATTGTGCAAACTGAGGGTATCCTTACCTCGACGTTTCCACCGACTGGTAAAGATTTTCCTAACGCTCATTTGAACTACCCTTTTCAGGGGCGGTTTGATATTTTTTCCCACCATATCGCTAGATCCCGTAGCGGCACTCCACGAACGTTATTTCAGGCAATCCTTTTAAATAACCCGACTTCTAAGCCCGTGGCGATCGAAGTTTTGCAGGGCGCTAGTTATCTGACTCGCCCAGATGCGTCATTCATTCAACTGCCAGCCTATGTGGAAGATCCGCTAGGAACGGTCTATGCCGGACCTGGTAGTCGAGTGATGAATGATCTGTTGCGAGGTCGCCGCCAAGGAGCATTTCCCCGGATGATAGTAATCCAACCGGGTGACAATCAGCTACTAATGAATTTACCGATTCCTATTAACGGTTCTCCGGGGTCTAATGGGCGAACTACACTGATGCGCTTGCAAAGCAATGGTTCAGTATATGGGGCGAGTTTAGCGATGTTTGCCCCTTTAACCGAAGATGGACGAGAACGCAGCCCAACCTTAGAAGAATGGCAAAAGCTGATAGTAAAAGGGGGCTTGGCAGGACCCCGTGATCTTCCTCCTACCCCCCCTAACTTGAATGTAGTTAAGGTTTTTTATGGGCGCGTCTCTGGAGTAGCAGTCGGCTCTCAGTGGCAGGCAATGGTCACGGATTCACCGAAGGGCGATCGCTTAACGATTCCTAAAAAAGGACGCTCATTTTCTTATGGTTTAAGCACGCTGTATCGAGGAACTCTTGGCACTGGGCAAATTCAGAGTGCAAAACTATTGGCGCGTTATCCGGATACGGCGTATCAAGCCCATGGGAATTATGGAATTCAATATAGCTTAACAATGCCGCTCTACAACCCAACGAAGCAAAAGCAAGCCGTAACATTAGCAATTCAAACACCCTTAAAAGATGACAAAAGGAAGGGGGGGTTGTTATTTTATAGCCCACCTGAGAACCGCGTGTTTTTCCGAGGTACAGTACGGTTGCGTTATGCAGACGATATAGGAATCACGCAAACCCGCTTCATCCATATAACTCAGCAACGGGGAGAGGCAGGAGAACCATTGTTGACGTTAAATTTACCCAGTGGCGATCGCCGGATTGTGCAGGTCGATCTTCTGTATCCCCCTGACTCGACACCGCCCCAAGTACTGACCGTCAAAACGCTAGATGATATTAGGGATGCTTCCAGATAAGAGACAGTGGAGAGTGGTGATTAAGTTGACTGGTGGAGAAGGTTTATTGGTGAGAAGGCTGCTTTCTTTCTTCTGCATCTTCACCCCTCATTAAAAGCTTTACCATTCCCAAAGATTGGATTTCGTATCCTAAACGTTGGTAGAGCGTGATAGCGGCTTGATTAGATTGGAAGACCTGAAGCCCGATTTTGCGATCGCCTCTTGCGGTTGCCCATTGTTCAGCTTGATCCATCAGAGCAGCGCCAATACCTCGCCGACGATGTTCAGGGGCAACATAGAGCAAGAAAATATGAGCATGGCGATCGCCACTCACTTGATCAATGGCGGTGCCCAGCCAAAGGCAAGCGATCGGATAGTTCAAAAAATCTAGGCATTCGTCGCTGCTATTGCGGCTTGATTTTACCAACCAAAGCGGCGTTTCCTGAGAAAAATACTGGTCTACCGTAGCGGCAAGATGAGCGTAAGTACCAGCAGGTTCAAATTCAGCGTAGGTACACTGCATGAACTTGACTAATAATGCCCGATGTAAACCGGAGCCTTGAAAAATCTGGTAGCCAGGGGGAAAACTAGCGATCGGCGATGGGGCACTCAAACATTAACCTACAAAGCAACAGCCCAATCAAGTCGATTCATCCGTCAATCCTGTCACTAAAGCAGACAGCGACGGGGGAAGGTTCGTCGCTTTATGAGAATTTGTCGGTTTATACGACGTTGAATTTTGAGCAGCCATTGGCTCAATCGGAGCAGGAGCCGCCATGTCCATCGGCATGAAAATACGGGAACTAACCGCCACTAAAGCAAACAAAAAGACAAAAAGAATCAACAGAGGAGCCACGTACTGCCGGAAAATCGCCATGGGAATTACAATATAAGTCTTTCTTAAACATTCAAAGCTTTTCTGAGACTTCACTCAAGATTTGTAAAGCTTACTTATTCAATAGTACCGCACTAGACTTTCTGTCTAGCAACAAATTTGAAGTTTATCAAGCACTTTTCTTCAGTTTTTCTTCTAAAAAGTATTAAATCATTCCTAAGATGGATTTTCATCATTCACAGGAAGTTGGGCTAGTGCAACAGCATTCCAGGGGGCGACAACCGGTAAAAGCAGCAAACCTGGGAGCGATGCTAGCAAGGTTAGTAAAAAGAAGACTGACCAGCCTGTTATCTTTGCTAAATCACCTGCTGGAGCCGCCAAAATAATGTTGCTAGATGCCATTAGGCTAGAGAGGAGGGCATATTGAGTCGCTGTAAAAGCATGATTGCATTGGCTCATCAGATAGGCAACAAAAGCCGCTGTTACTAATCCTGCACAAAAATTTTCTAGGCTAATGGCAATTAATAACCACTGGGTCACCTTGGGTAATAGGGTCAGGGAGAAATATCCCAGGTTGCTAAGGGCTTGCAAACCGCCAAATATCCACAGCGCCCGGCTTATGCCGATCCGAGTGAGAAGAATGCCCCCCCCAACCACTCCAAGCGTGGTCGCTAAAAAGCCAAATGTTCCCTGGATTGCGCCAATCTCGGTTTTGCTGTAGCCAACATCCAGCAGAAATGGGATTGCCATGTTACCCACTAACGCATCGCCTAACTTGAAAAATAATACGAATAAAAGCACTAAGACAGCAGACTTAACGCCCAACCGACCAAAAAACTCTTTGAAAGGAAGATAGATAGCATCTTTAAGCGTTTGAGGAGCAGCAACGCGATCGCGGGGTTCCGGTGCCCACAGCGTTGTCAGTATCCCGATCGCCATCAGTCCTGCCAGTATCAAATAAACCAGTTGCCACGAAATATAATCTGCCAAAATTAGCGCCAAAGAACCCGATACCAAGATTGCGACTCGGTAGCCTAATACCCAAGTAGAGGCTCCAATGCCTAGCTCGGCAGGCTCCAATACATCAGTCCGGTAGGCATCGCTGGCAATATCTTGAGTTGCACTCAGAAAGGCAATCACTAAGGCGTTAATTGCTAGTAGTTGCAGGGCTTCTTTTGGTTCTTGTAACGACATGGCAGCGATCGCCACCAATAGCCCAACCTGAGTAATCAACAGCCAGCCTCGTCGTCGCCCTAAAAAAGGCGGAACGAAGCGATCTAAAAAGGGTGCCCAGAGGAACTTGAGGGTATAAGGCAGCCCAATCAAGCTAAACCAGCCAATCACGCCTAAATCAACCTGAGCATCTTTCATCCAAGCTTGCAGAGTTCGACTGGTTAAAAATAAGGGCAAGCCAGAGGCAAACCCTAGCAGCAACAATGCCGCCATTTTACGGCTGCGTAAAATCTTCAGAAGCGGTTGGGCGGCGTTCATTGATACCAGTCACTAACTAGGCTAAATCAAATCCGATGACAGATTTGATTTAGCCATCATGCCATAGTTAGCGCGATCGCCTTGCTGCTTTTGCCCATAATGGCGAATTGTCTTGCTGAAAGAACCCTTCTTTTGCAGCAGCTTCCAATGAAAT
>JBBSCL010000003.1:0-25544 GCA_038250345.1 Leptolyngbyales cyanobacterium | reverse complement strand
GCAAGCGGAGTGGGGAAAGCAGGAGCCTGAGCCGCCGGAACGGTTAAAGGCTGAACTTTTGGCAAAGGCGCTTGGAATGATGGTGCGGGTAGGGGAGGCAGAGTACTGCCTGCTTGAGCGGTGCGAAGGGAAGTATTTGATGGTTTCGCGGCGGTAGTGGTGGGTTTCTTCCCGGTTGCCGCTTTGGTTGTTTTGGCGGGTGCTGCGGTCATGCTGAATAGGAGGGCACCTTGATTGCGGGTGACTTGCCCCGCGATCGCAGATCCACTACCCGTAACAGTGACCCGGACGCTATTGCGATCGATTGGGGCAACGGTCACCAAAGAAATTCCGGGGGCAGGATTTGCCTGCTGAAAACGCCCTCCTGGCATGGCAATCTGTGTATTAATCAAATCCGCCGTCCAAGTGCGACCGCGATTGACTGAAAATACCTGGGGGCGATCGCTCCCATTGGTGCGTAACAACAGTGTTGCTCCACCTGCGGTAGGAGTGATCTGTACAGCAGTCACTTGAGCCGCCGCAAAAACAGGCTGAGCAATTGCCACCATCGCGGCACCACTCAACAGACTACTCATCAAAACTTTAGTTAATTCCTGTTCCGGTTTCACGGTCTCTCCTCACATCATAAATAAGCGTGGGACGTTACTTTGCCTGGGCAGGCTGAGGCGCTGCTGGAGCAGCCTGCACCACTTCTTCTGGTCTTAATGGCAGCAATGCCTCTAGCTGAAATTTAGTCGTAATTTTAGGATCGGGTTGACAAGGTGATAATCGAGTGAAATCTCCAGTACCGGTATAAACCGTCGTGTTTTTTGATTTTTCGCTTAGGGTTGAGGTTAGTTCACGAATCACCAGCAAAGGCTGAAGCCGCTCAATATTTTGCAAAATGGCAGCCGTCTGTTCATAGTTGCCAGCCAACTCCACTGAAACGACTTGACGCTTCAGCTTGCCGTTTACCTGGGCACCATAAGAACTATCTGTAATCACACCCGTGAGTTCTTTATTAGGCGTAAAGCCCTTTAGTTCAGCTTTGGCAGCGAGATCGCCGTACTTATCCTCAAACTCGCGAACATTTTGCTGAAGGAATGGCGGACAAAGCGCTAGCTTTTGTGATCTTCGCTTCCCTAGATCCACATTACGAGCATCAATTTGACGATTGAGATCTAGCAAAAGCGTATCTAGTGAGGCTTCGCTCGCAAATAAAGTGAGTACATCATCTCTTTGCCGCTGAGCATTCTCCAACTCTTTCTTAGCAGCGTCTATTTCTTGCAAAATAGCTTGTTGCTGCTGAATATCATTTTCGGTTTGTTTCACTTTGGCATCCAACTGCTGATAGCGCTCCCATTCAGGCAAGCCTAAGTAAAAGAGCAAGGCTCCAGCACCCAACAGCCCCAGCACCGCAAGCGCAATGCCGCTGACCGTTGGAGTAAAGCGGATGCCAAAGACCGTCGGATAATCGGGTTCTGTATCAAACGGTTGATCACCAGGAATAAAGTCTCCACCTGCGCTCATGGCTTAACGACCCCCTTCTGGCGTAACGTTTCAATTCGAGTAACTAACCCAGTTGCTTTTTTACTTTCTAACTCTTGCAATAGCTCAGAAGCAGGCACATCGGTTAGCTCCGTTTGAATGACAAAAGCGACTTCACCCGGCAGCTTAACCTTGTCTCTGTCTGCTGCCGCGCTCGATCCACCCACTTGAACCGCTTGAGGCAGTTTTGGTTCACTTAGCGTTGCACTCAAAATCCTAGTGGTGTCAGATTTAACAAATTTAGACCTTTGCAAGATTATCAAAAAATCGTTGACATCATTAAAACTAGTTGCCGTACCAGTAATTTGAATCACACCACTGGGGGGCTGCGCAGGGGCTGCGGTGGCAGAAGCAGGGCTAGCTGGAGCGCTTGGGGCAACCGGGCTAGGCTTAGGCAAGGCAGCAGCTTCTTGCGCGGTTAACTCTTTAATCTCAAGAATGCGAACTTTGGGTGGGGTACGAGCGCTAATATCCCCAAACGTTGCCGACCAAGGCTTAATGGTGTTGAATACACTCGCAAATGCAGCGGTATCTTCCTTTGCTTGAGTAGTCTGAGCTTTGACTGAGGCTAATTTTGCTTGCTCTGCTTTAATGGCGCTAATCTGAGCGTCTAATTCTGTCTGCCGTTGAACAAGCTGCTCATTTTGAGATTGCAGAAAAAACCACCCTCCGGCAGCTAGTCCTAACAGCGCTAGACCGGTTCCGGCACCTAGCCAGAGAGGTCGCTTACTTTCAGGAGTACCCAAATCTCGCCGTCGGGAGCTTTGGGCAGGTTCTGATCGATATTCGGGTCGATCCTTTAAGAAATTGATGTCTAAACCATACATATTACAAAACCTCCCTCAATCCTAAGCCCAGCACAACACTGAGTCCTGCCCTTTGAGTGGGAGGAATTTCCTCGCCTACTTCTAGATCTAATGCGGCAATTGGATCAACCTGAGTGCAAGGCAGGCTGAGCCGACTCGCAAAAAATTCATCCAATTGCCCGATCGCTGCCCCTGGACCTGCCAGCAAAAGCTGTGCCACTTCCAAGTTTTCCCCCTGATTTAAGTAAAAATCAATTGAGCGCCGCAACTCATCTGCCAGTTCACCAATGATTCGCAGCATGGCAGCCGAGCCTGGATTAGTGCCGCCCATTTTTCCAGTGCTGCCAATGGTATCGGATGGCACAATGGGAATGGTCATCCCCTGCAACAAATCAGTGGTGCGAGAGGGGGGCAGATTCATGGCACGAGAAAGAGCGCTTTGAATTTGGTAGGTGCCAATGGGAACGGTTCGGGAGAATTTGGGCACTCCGTCTTGGGCGATCGAAATTTCTGTACTCTCAAATTCAATGTCCACGATCGCAACCGCTTCCTGAGACGAAAACTGCCGCAATTGCTCTCGAATGGTGCGAATTAACGCAAAACTTGCCACTTCTAAAACGTTTAGTTTTAATCCGGCTGCCTCAAAAGTACTAATGTAAGCATCCGTAATTTCTTTACGAGTTGCTACCAGCAAAACCTGAATTTTTTCGATGCCATCATCATCAGTAAATAGACCCAACTTTTGATAATCAACATCCGCTTCTTCGCGAGGAAAAGGCAGATATAAACCTGCTTCCTGATTTAACACCATTTCCCGCAGTTCATTGTCATCAAGTTCCGCAGGTACTGGAATAATTCGGGTGACTGTATCGCGTCCACCCATGACCGCTGTGGTTACTTGCTTTGTTTTAATCTTATGTTCTGCAAATATTGATTGCAGTAGCTCTGCCATCCCTGGGGGGTCCATAATTTGCCCCTCCTGAAACATCCCTTCAGGAACCGGAGCCGAAGCTAAAGTAGCGAGCTTAAGTGATTGCCCCTTCTTCTGTAGCTGAGCTACGTTGATCCGGTCTGGGGCAAGCTCAATCCCAATTCCCTTAGATTTTTTAGAGAGTAGATTACTTAAAGCTTTCACGACAATGCTGCCTGCTCAACTAAAGATTTTGGACGAAAACAATCCACAATTTGCAAACTGCAACCTAAGGGATTCAAGAACTAATGTATGGTACTCAACTTTAATAGAAACGAACACTTTAATTAAAAAGATGACTTATTTCTATACCCCTCTCTATGACTAGCCAATTTCTGATTGAATCGTGCAGAAAGAAATTATAGAGGCGTTCCTTAAATTCGACGCATTTTAAATTTGAAGCATTGTTGAATTGGACATTTGATTGTTCCTGTTATCAGCGATGGTACACACAATTTTGAGAATTGCGCACATTTTTTCGACAGAGCATTAGTTTGGTAGCCAAACTGCCACAATAGTAAGGATAGATCTTTGAGTTTTGATTCTGTGAGTTTTGAGTATGTTTCAAGCTACTCGGCAGCGCTTAGCACTATGGTATGCGGCTGTTACGGCGATACTGTTGCTTCTATTTGCCAGTGGCGTTTTTTTTTATGTTCGCAGTACGCTAATTGAGCGCGTTGATGACACGCTAAACCATGTGGTGGAGGTGGTGCGGCGATCGCTGGTGATTGAACCGCTCGACCTCCACTCGGAAGGTGGGTTATTGCGAGTCAACATTGAAGCTAGTTTTCGCACTAATGCTGCTACCACAGAAGCCGATCGCATCGATATTGAGTGGTTCAGCCCAACGGGAGAGTTGCTGTGGTCAACGCTTTCTGCGCCGCTACAGGTGCCGTTGCGCTCTACTCCCAAGGGCGAAACGGTCAGAATCACTCAGGAGCAAACACCAAAAGCGATTCGTGAAACATTAGCGAAGCTTTCCACAGGACTCTCTGCGGGAATCGCCCAACCGCCTACTTCAACAGTGCCCCCTGCCGAACCGATCGTTTTGCGACAAGTGACCCAACGAATTGAGTTAGGGCAGCAGGTGCTAGGCTATCTCCGGGTTAGCCATCCGTGGTTTGAGGTGACCAAGCCTAGCCGCGAGTTCTTTTTGGATCTTGCGGTAGGAACGGGGCTGATGGTGGGTGCGGTGGGCGCGATCGGCTGGTTTTTATCAGAGTTAGCCATGCAGCCAATCCGCGAGTCTTATCAACGGCTCAAGCAATTTACAGCCGATGCTTCTCATGAATTGCGGAGTCCGATCGCAGTGATTCAAACAAACGTTCAAGTGGCGCTGGCAGATCCCGATCCTGATCCACTGATTCAACAAAATCATTTGCGGGTTGTGGAACGATTGACCCGGCGATTAGGTCGATTAGTCGATGACTTACTATTTTTGGCACGACAAGACAGCGGCAGTGTGCAGGCGCAATGGCTAACGGTTGATCTCGAATTGTTGTTGGAGGAAGTGATTGCAGAACAGCAGCTTCTGGCGAGGGAAAAAGAGATTGCGATCGCCTTACAGCCAATTGAGCCTACAAGAGAATCTGGAATATCGACCTCTTCAATAGCGTCAGTTCCAGCGGAATCGATCAGCCAGATAAACGCAATCGCGACCAAACTGGCGCACAAAAGCTGGACAGTGGTGCAAGGCGATCGCGATCAGCTTTTTCGGCTCTTTACCAACCTGATTGGCAACGCAGTGAAATACACACCATCCGGCGGCACTGTCAATCTAGAATTCCAGCGCATTGGGCGGCTGAGTCACGCTTTCTTGCAAGTGGCGATTACGGATACCGGTATTGGAATTCCACCGGAAGCTTTGCCGCAGTTGTTTGACCGTTTTTATCGCGTTGATCCTGCCCGTAGCCAAGCCTCGGCTAAAGGTTCAGGCTTAGGATTGGCGATCGCTCAGGCGATCGTCCAAAATCATCAAGGTCAGATTCAGATCACCAGCATCCTTAACCAAGGAACCACCGTGACTGTGACATTGCCCCTGCGGCAAGAAACAATTAAGGAATTTCGAGTGTCGAATGACGAGTGTTGAATGACGCGATGTGCGACTTTCCCGATTGCCCACCCTGCGTCATTCGTCATTCGCCATATTGTTCGATGCCTAGCAGGTTCACTTCTTCATAGGCTGCGAGTTGCAGTTTTAAGGATTGGTTTTGTTCTTCAATTTCTTTCAATTCTTCCAACCGTTCCAAAATGCGTCGGCTGAAGTTTTCGGCATCGGGTAGCTGATCGGCAATCCACGACGTGTCGATTTCTATTTCAATCATTTTCAGCATATGTTGATATTCCCGTATTAGCCGCTGATTGTTGGCAATCTGCTGGTTCAGGATATCAACAGCGGTCGTGGCGCGATAAATCCGGGCTGAGTAAACCGCTTGATCAACCTGTGTCATCTTTTGCTTGAGTGCGTTTATCTGTTCAATTAATACTTGATTAGATTGATATTCATGAGTCAGTTCGGTAACTCGCTGCTCTAATTTGCGCTGCTGTGCCAGCAACCGTTGATCTGCAATTAGCCGGATTCCTTCTGCATGGGTGGCATTCAAGGTGGGGCTACTCAGTTGGGCATTGTTCGTGAGCTTGATGTATGCCAAAACCCCGATCGCGCTAAAGATGGAGGTGAAAAATACGTTGCCACCATTCAAAAAAGACACCAGGACAAATCCGGTAACAATGGTGATCAGAGTGATGAAATGCTGGTTGGCGCTGGGAACGGGATTGGGTAAGACGTAGCTTTTGCCCGTAGTGTGATTGGCGATCGCAACTAATTGCTTCATCAGATAGCCCTGCATCGTGTAAAGCACTGACACGACATCGCCCCGATGAATGGGAATCACATCGCTTTTACCAGGAACCGAAAACTGAAGGCATTTTAGGGTGCGATCGGCGGTCGTAATTTGAAATGTATAGTGCCGTTTGTAAAAGCTAGGAAGCTGGGAGGTTAAATATAGCAGCGCTTCGACAATAGAGGAGCGCTTAGATAGCTTGCCATACACTACTCCATACTGCTGACTGCAAGATCGACAGGTGACTTGCGTAGGCATGGTGTGGCGCTGCAAATCGGCGATCGGGTTCGTGCAGGAAGGACAATATAGTGAAAGTCTCATTACCAGATTCTAATCAGGGACGGATAAGGGCAGTTTCGGACTCCCGGTCATTATCCGATGGGACGAACCAGGTGATTATTTCTGGATCTTAGCGAGTCTTTTAAATTTGTGGGATGTTGATTACTGAGTTCACAAAGATTTAGGCGATAAACGTTAGATTTTGCAGCCAAAAAGCTAGCGCGCGCTATTTTCTTAGCGATTTTTAGTATGACTGAATGCAAGTATGGTTCTTTACTGTAGGGGTCTTGTGCCTACCCTGACGGAGATGGAGGGCAACCACAAGGGAATGCCCCTACAAATTTCATCCCTAGATTTAGCAATACCCGATTTTTTCTAGTCGGTGGCAATGATTTGAGGGACTTTAAAGAATTCACCGTCGCGATCGGGGGCGCTTTCCAAAATTGCTTCGCGATCGCTGTGGGTTTCTAACACATCTTGGCGCGTGATGTTACTGGCATCGATCGCCCGAAAGGTTGGCTCAATGTTTGTCACATCCAGTTCACTCAACTGCTCAAAATAATCCAAAATGCCGTTCAACTGCATGGTGAACATTTCTTGTTCAGCAGTCGATAATTCTAATCGTGCTAGGTGTGCAACTTTACGAACTTGTTCGCGATCGATCATGGGTAGAAGGGAATTATGGGGACAAGAAGCGAAATTGAGTAGAAAGACTCTCATCCCTCAGCCCCTTCTCCCTAGGGAGAAGGGAGTAATTTCATCAAAGTCCCTCTCCTTGGGGAGAGGGATTTAGGGCTTCGACCTGAGCGCTCAGCCGAACGGTGAGGGAATTGGCAATATTCAGTTAAATCTACCTACCGCTTTTAAAAGAACACGTCAATTTGTGATCGTCCGGTAGTCTTCATCCAGTTTTGGGCTTCAATGTAGTTATTTGGAGCGTTACGGACGGCGCGTTTCCAGTAGTCTGCTGCTTGATCAAACCATTCTTCCGCTTCTTCTTCTTTGCCTTCTTCTTCTGCTCGCTCACCTTTGTAGTGAAAGATAACGGCAACGTTGTTCAACGTTTGGGGCATCCGAGGATTGATCTCAATCGATTGAAAATAGTAATCGAGCGCGCGATCGTGTTCGCCATTACTCGCATGGATCAGCCCAATGTTGTAAAGAATATAGCTGCGATCGTTGTCGTCTTCCTCTAATTTGAGGGCTTCGTGATAGTTTTCAAGCGCTTCAGCATATTCGCCATCGGCTTGAGCTGACATACCATCCCGATAATATGCAAAAGCTATCTTTTCCTTTCTGGTCGCAGGCAGTAGCTGTAGAATTAGGTCTGCCATGACCGTAAAACTTTTGTCGATGAAGTTGTCGTTACGTTGGGTTCTAGGCATATAGCAAAAGAAAGTAGGGTCGGCTGATCTGCTGATTTGATCAAGTGCGATCGCGAAACGCTTCCTAGTTTAACGTCCTTATAGCGACAGCGTATAGACAGAAAGCGTTAAGAAGGGTGTCAGGAATCAGGTGTCGGGTGCCAGGGATGAAAGGGCAAGGATGCGATTTTTTCTAATCTTCAGACTTTAGCTTCTAGTTCATATAACCCAAGACGGTTTTCTACCCCTCCCAAGCGTCATCCAGACTTTCTATACTGTAGATCACAGTTTCAAGTAAAGCAGTGAAAAGATGTCCATGACTCCAAACCCAGACATTATGCAAGCCGTAGAACGATTGGACTACCGCGTCACCGTGGGTGATGTGGCGGCTCAGGCTGGGTTAGAAGTCGCAGTGGCAGAGCAGGGCTTGTTGGCGCTGGCATCGCAGGTTAGCGGTCATCTTCAGGTGGCTGAGTCTGGCGATGTGGTCTATCTCTTTCCTCAAGAGTTCCGCTCGATTTTGCGAAATAAATATTTTCGGCTTCAGCTTAAGGAGTGGTGGGAGAAGATCTGGCGGGTTCTCTTCTACCTGATTCGCATCTCCTTCGGCGTTTTGCTGGTTACCTCTATTCTGCTGATTTTCCTAACAATTTTGCTGATTACGCTGTCGCTAAGTGCAGCGAGTAATAACGATAACGATTCCGATAGCGGAATTAGAATGCCCTCTGTTGGGTTTGGTCCTGATATTTGGTGGATTTTTTATCCTGACTACTCTAGCCGTCGTGTCGCCCATCGCCCTGAGCTGAACGGCGAAAAATCTCCGCTTAACTTTTTAGAGGCGATATTTTCGTTTTTGTTTGGCGATGGCAACCCGAATGCAGATTTGGAAGAGCGCCGTTGGAGAGCGATCGCGACTATCATTCGCAACCAAAAGGGTGCAGTGGTCGCGGAACAGTTGGCACCCTACCTAGATGAGGTGGGTCAGGGCTATGCTCGTGAGTACGAAGAATATATGCTGCCCGTGCTAACCCGCTTTAATGGACGACCCGAAGTTAGCCCAGAAGGAGGCTTGGTCTACCATTTTCCTGAACTGCAAACGAGCGCGATTGAGCAGCGCTTACAACCGATCGCGGCTTATTTAAGAGAGTTACCTTGGCGGTTTAGTCAGGCAAGCGGTGGACAAATTACGCTGGCGATCGGGTTAGGGGGGCTAAATTTAATCGGGGCGATCGCTTTGGGAAACCTTTTAGCAGGCGGCGTTGTAGCAGCGCAAATGGGCGGTTTGGTTGCTTTTGTACAGGCTATTTTTTGGGTTTTGTTGGGCTACGGATCGGCGTTTTTGGCAATTCCGCTCTTGCGCTATTTTTGGATTCAGTGGCGTAACCGTAAAGTAGAAAGTCGGAATCAAGCACGGCAAGATCGAGCAGTTTTTCTGAATGAAGCGGATCAAGATTTGCAGAAAAAGATGCTTTATGCTCAGCAGTTTGCTGCGGAAACCGTTGTTGGCACAGATAAGCTGGCGTACACCACTGAACAAGATTTGATTGAACAAGAAATTGAGCAGACAGACAAGATTGATGCGGAGTGGCAGCGCCGTTTGGAACAGGGGTGATCGGTGTGCTATTCGCTCACTGAACACGGTAGGATACAGATGCATTAACAGAATTTAACAATGGTAGAACGTCCAATCAAAAAATCTGAGCGACCCGAAAAAGTTGCCTCAGAAGGAGAGAACTCATCTGTTCAGCCGTCTGTACAGCGGGAAGATCGTCCACGTCCAGTTCGCAGTGACGATCGTCCGAGTGAAGATCGTCCGACTGGTGACCGTCCGAGCGTAGAGCGTCCGAATCGTGACAAAGATCGTCCGAGTCGTAGTGACGATCGTCCGGGTGGAGATCGTTCAGGTGGCGATCGTCCGGGTGGCGATCGTTCAGGTGGCGATCGTCCGGGTGGCGACAGAGATCGCGACCGCAGAGGCAAGGGTGGGGATCGCAGAGAAGAGTTCAAACCTCCTGCTAGTGTGGCTTTGATGAGAGGACCAAAACCACCGAAAGCTAAATCTAAAGCTGAGATTGAAGCTGAAGAAGCCGCTGCCGCAGAAGCGATCGCCAAAGCCGAAGCGGAAGCGGCTGCAAAGGCTGAAGCAGAAGCCGCTGAAGCTGAGGCAAAAATCGCCGCCGAGGAAGCCGCTGCAAAAGCTGAGGCAGAAGCCCTAGAGGCTGCTGAAGCTGAGGCGGAAGCCGCAAAAGCCGCCGCTGAAGCAGAAGCCACTGAGTCTGTAATTGCATCAGAAGAATCCGCTGAAGTCGCTGAAGTCATGTCTGAACCTGTTGAATCAGTCCCAGAAACGGGTGCTGAGCCGGGGGCAGAAGGCATCTCTATTCCGGCTGAGCTTGGGGCTGATGTGGCGATCGCACCTGCTGAAGAAAAACCTGTTGAAACGGTTGCTGAAGTTTCATCTGAATCGGTTGCGCCAGTTCGAGTTGTGGCTCCTCCTGTGATAAAAGCTGCTCACGCGATCGCCGGAGCCGTTAAGAAAGCGGCAGAAATTGTGGCTGAGCCTGTGGCTGCTGTGGCTAAGCCAATCGTTAAGGTAGTGATTAAACCTGCTGAAACGGTTGCTGAAGTCATATCCGAACCGATTGAGGAGGTTCCAGAAATGGGGGGTCCGCCGGCGGCAGAAGTCCACGATGCCCCTACTGAGGATGCGAAAGAATCTAAATCTGCGGTGGCGGAAAGCGAGAGCTAATTAGATAGCAGCGATCGCATCAATCGCAGCTTCTAAAGCGATCGCAACATGAGTCCAGTGGGTTCCTCCCTGGCAAAAAACCGTGTAGGGTTCTCGCAAAGGACCATCTGCTGAAAGCTCAGAGGTGCTGCCATCAATGAAAGTGCCGCCTGCCATGACTAATTCACTTTCGTATCCCGGCATTGCTGCTGGCACTGGGTCGAGATAGGAGCCAATCGGCGAATGTTGTTGAACAGCACGGCAAAAAGCAATGAGTTTGTCTTGTGAACCCAGTCGGACTGCTTGGATCACATCTCGACGAGGAGCCATCGGCAACGGGTTGACTGGATACCCCAATTGGTTAAACACATAAGCGGTTAAATGGTTACCCTTCATCGCTTCTCCCACCATTTGAGGGGCGAGAAAAAGCCCTTGAAACAACAGCCGATTTTGGTTGAAGGTAGCACCGCCTGAATTGCCAATCCCAGGAGCCGTCAGTCGGCACGTTGCCATCTCTACTAAGTCTGCTCGTCCGGCAACGTAGCCGCCTGCTGTTACAATCGTGCCACCCGGATTTTTAATCAGTGAACCTGCCATCAAATCTGCACCCACACTCGTCGGTTCGCACGACTCAATAAACTCGCCATAGCAATTATCCACAAAGCAAATCGTGTTTGGGTTTTGCTGTTTAACGATTTGAACGATTTTTTCAATGTCCGCGATCGCCAAACTTGCTCGCCAAGAATATCCACACGATCGCTGAATCAATACCAGGCGCGTCTCTGATTTGATAGCATGAGCTAATGTTTGCCAGTCAATCTCGCCTGTTATTGTGAGATCTAACTGGCGATAGTGAATCCCAAACTCTGCTAAGGAACCCTGCTGATGCCCCCGTAGACCAATCACTTCTTCTAATGTGTCATAAGGGGCACCCGCCACCGCAACCATTTCGTCTCCTGGACGAAGAACGCCATACAGTGCACAGGCGATCGCGTGAGTCCCAGATACAAACTGAACCCGTACCGCCGCTGCTTCCGCCCCAAAGACTTGAGCAAATACTTGATCCAACACTTCCCTGCCTAAATCGCTATGTCCATATCCTGTCACTTCAGAAAAGTGATGAGTCCCAACTCGGTGCTGGCGAAAGGCTGTGAGCATATGTTTCAGGTTTTCCTTGACCTGTATGTCAATACCAGAAAAAATCAGGGATAGTGCTTGTTCCGCTTCTTTTAAAAGAGTTCGGCTGTTCATTTTCCGCTTGCTTCTCCAAAATAATTCTTAGCGCCTTGTGCTGCGGTAGCCAATCTACCAATCTTCGCGACGAGATCTCTAAAACAAGCGTCTAGTTTTGCGCCAATTTGGCATTGTACTTCTCAATGGGACTAATGCATGACTGTTGCAACTTCAAACAAACCACTTAAATTAGATTTGCCGGTAGTTTTATTCATGGTGATTGTGCATGGTGGTGCGCTCTTTGCCTTATTACCGAGTAACTTTAGCTGGGCAGCCGTAGGAATCGCGATTTTCCTACACTGGGTCACTGGCGGCTTAGGAATTACCCTGGGCTTTCATCGCCTGATCACCCACCGCAGCTTTCAAACGCCAAAATGGGTTGAATATTTCTTGGTGTTGTGTGGCACCCTGTCCTGTCAGGGTGGCGTAACTGAGTGGGTGGGAATGCATCGCTTTCACCATCTCCATTCAGATCACGACCAAGACCCGCATGATTCAAAGCGCGGCTTTTGGTGGAGCCACATGGGCTGGATGCTATTTGATATTCCGATGCGTGACCAAGTGCCTCGTTTCACTAAAGACATCAACGACGACCCGGTTTACAAGTTTTTTAACAAGTACTTCATCCCGCTTCAGATTGCGCTGGGAGTGTTGCTATATGCGATCGGTAGCTGGCCGTTTGTGGTCTGGGGCGTTTTTGCTCGCTTGGTTGCGGTTTTCCACTGCACTTGGTTGGTAAACAGCGCTACCCATATGTTTGGGTATCAAAGCCATGAATCCAATGACAACTCCCGCAATTGCTGGTGGGTTGCGCTGCTAACTTACGGGGAAGGCTGGCACAATAACCATCATGCCTATCAACACTCGGCTCGCCATGGCTTACAGTGGTGGGAGATTGATATGACCTGGATGACCATTCAGTTTTTGCAGTGGATTGGACTGGCAAGCAAGGTTAAATTGGCGGGCAAAGATTAACTTCTTAGGTGTCAGGTTTCGGGTGTCAGTAATGTTCTAGATCTGCTGGTAGAGACGGAAAATTTTCTGTCTCTACCAGCATTTTGAGGTTGTGCAGCAATATATTTAGAACATCACTCAGGGTTTAGGCTTTGACCTGACCGCGCAGCCGAACGTTGCTAGAGTGGGGCTTGTAAGATTCAGAACTGTCCTGTCCCTTGAATAATATGCTTCACCGTCGTGAGCGTCTCTAGGCTAATAGGACCACGGCGGTGTCCTTTTTGATTGGACATGCCTAGAAAAATAGAATCTCCTCGTTTGGGATTGCGAGAAAATCGGGGGGAGGCATTGATGTAGGTGGAGGCGCTGTTAATGCCCAGAGCAAATTGGCGGCTTTCCTGATAGGATTCGGTGACTAAACAATCGGCATGTCCGCTGCTGTTTAAGTTGATCCAGGCGATCGCGTCGTCCAAACTGGCAACTAGCTTAAAAGCAATCACCTTCGCCAGGTATGCCTGTCGCCATTCGCCCGCTTCTGCGAGTCGCAAATCGGGAAACTCGGCTGCTAAGGAGGCATCTCCACGCAACTCAAACCCTTTTTCCCGCAGACTGTCCCACAACATCAGTAGCGAAGCAGGACTTTGGCTGGGGTGAATTAGCACTTTTTCGATCGCATTCACAGGGTCAGGTTCACTTTGATGACTGTCTAAAATCATCCAGCGAACGGCTTCTAAACTGCCGGAAGGCGACCAATATAAGCAACAGTTGCCCATAGCCGATTTTAAGACAGGAGCCGTTGCCTGTCGGACAATCTGCTGCACTAGACTAGGGCGACCGTAGGGAATAATCAGATTTAGATATTGGTCTTGAACGATTAAATCTCGTACGAGGGCGCTGTGGTCGGATGCTATGGCTTGAAGACAGCCTTCAGGTAAGCCTACTTGCTCAATCGCTGACCAAAGTGCTTGGGCGATCGCGGCATTAGAATGGCTAGCTTCTGCGCTTCCCTTCAACACCAAACTGTTGCCTGTTTTGATGCACAACCCTGCCGCTACCGCCGCCAACTCTGGAAACGCTTCGTAAATCATAGCGATTACGCCCAAGGGCATCAGTTGCGAATAGATTTGGCAGTGATCAATTTGGTATGCCGCATCCATGACGCGTCCAATCGGGTCGGGTAGCTCACTCAGACGCTTGAGCAGTTGAACAGACGTTTGCAGGCGTTCGGGGGTCAATTTCAGCCATTCTAAAATCAGGTCGGGCACCGCCATTTCTCGGCTGGCTTCTAGGTCTAAAGTATTTGCTTCTAGAATGTCATTCTGCGCTTGGTTTAGGGCTTCCGCCATGGCATAAACCGCCTGACTCCGCAGCACTCCTCTAGTAGTGGATAGATGAATTGAAGCCCGATGTGCAGCTTGTACAGCCGCGATCGGATCAGAAGTAAGACCAAGAAAATTCGTCGTCATTGGGTTACCGTCTATATGCCAGTAAGACCATTAAGGCTGGAAGCAGTGCCAGCAGCATAATACCAATCACCAGAACCGCACTGTGCGAGGTTGGCTTGGCGTTTAGTGCCAGCGGTAGCCAAATCACTAGCATGATGAAGACGATGCCCAGGGCGATTGGCAAGTAGTTATCTCTAAAATTGGGGTTGGCAACGTTCCACTGATGCCCATTCCAGCGCCATGCTTTTTTGTAGGGATAGCTGCTAGCTAGATGTTCCAACACTTGCCCAGTTTCATCAACCACAAAAATTTGCTGGCAGCGGTTACATCCAAAGGCTTCAGTTAAAGCGATCGGAGCCAGTTGCCCTTTACGACGACAAGGACAGGGATATTCTTGGTTTAAATCAATCTTCTGGGATTTTTGCGGTTGCACAGGCAGACCAAGACTGAAATTGCTAGTTTTTGGGTTAAGAATGGCTACCCATCCATCTATTCAGGCAAGGTTTGGTTTCAATGATCAAGTATTTCTATTAGCGACGCAAGTATTTCTATTAGCGACGCAAAAGTTAACATTTGCTTTAGATTACTTGATTTGCTTTAGATTACTTGGAAACACAATCCTTACTAATTACTGGAATCTTACCACTGTAGCTTTGAAGTCTAAAAGCCTTAAAAGTCTAAAAGCGTTATACGGTTAAAAGCGGGTGACGAGATTCGAACTCGTGACATCAACCTTGGCAAGGTTGCGCTCTACCACTGAGCCACACCCGCATAATTCAGACGATCATTACATTCGCATCCTGCAACACATTTTGTCAAGCGTCATCTTACAGTTTCTAACTTCTTCTATGGATATTATTCGTCTTACAGGCATTCGTGGCTATGGTTATGTCGGTGCGCTACCAGAAGAACAGGTTCTAGGGCAGTGGTTTGAGGTTAATGTGACGCTGATGCTCGATTTAGCAACCGCAGGACAGAGCGATCGCTTAGAAGACACCCTTAACTATTGCTCAGTGGTTGCAACGGTGCAGCACTTAATTCAAACCTCCAAATTTGCTCTGCTGGAAAAACTGGCAAGCGCGATCGCCGATGCCATCTTGCAAAATAATGCTGAAACTCCCATCCATCAAGTCACCATTGCGCTGACAAAGCTGACTCCACCCATCCCAAACTTTAGCGGTCAGGTGACGATTGAAATTACGCGCCAGCCTCCAGCCTAAGGATCAATAGGCTGAATCTAAAAATAAGATAAATGCTGAGCTAGGCAGTTTGAATGGCTTGGGCGATCGCGGTTGCCACCTCTTTGCTCTTCCAATAGCTACCGTGAGCATCGCCCCCATTGATCAGCGGCAGCAGCGTTTGACTAAAGAGCTGCATTAAACAATTGCCGGGGATTACAATGTCTTCAATTTGCACCGTATTTTGTGCGCCCTCTAACAAAATGGGTAGAACGCCTGCTAATGGGTATGCGATCGGATCGCCGGGATGGGCATAGTTACGCCAAGGCAAGGGTTTGCCGTCTCGCCGTCCATAAAGCGACTCTAGCAGTTCTTTCAGTTTTGGCGTGAGGTTGAAACTGCGACCGCCAGCGGCATTAATTAGGCTGAATAGGGAGATTGGCGAACCCATTGTATGAATGCTAGCGACTGGAATGCCGAACTGTTGGTTTTCTTGAAAGCCCAGTCCAAAAAAGCCAGCGCGAATATTGTCAATATTTTGTCGGGTTGCAGGTTCTACTTCAGCCGCATCCCAGCGAGGCGCAAACAGAATATCAAATAAAATAACGGTGCCCCAACTATGAGTGACTAGATGCAGGCGATCGCCCCGCAATTTACCACTAGCTGGCGGCGATTGTAGCTCGTCTAAAGTCAGCCCCATTTGTTGTAGTGCTTGATCACTAATTTGCCGAACTAATTTAGCGCTGACATGACGGCTGAGGTACAGAGCCGCATCGCCGACAAAGGGCAAGATCTGTTGGGTTCGCATCTTTTGGAACCAGAAATCAGACCATTTGGGCGAAGCTTTCAACCCTTCTAGCAATAATTTAGTGACCTCTTCGCTGACATTTCCCCAAAACAGGTAGATGGGTTTCAAGTCTCTAGATGGGTTCTTAACAGAGGATCGAATGCGATCAAATAGATATTCAGCATCTCGGCGAAAACCCGGTTCGCTATGAGTATTAACTCCATGGATAAATACCACGTAGTCCGTTGGCATTTTAGCAGCCTCCACTTCACTAACTTTTTTTGAAGAGATGATTCTCAAAGTTAGGATACGGGCGATCGCGCTCTGATTACGGTAAACCTTTGCAACGCGATCGCTTGTTATGCGGTTTGCCCTGCCCAGATTTTCTCTAGCACCGTGGTCGGGTCAATGTCTGACATTTTGCCGCTGAGAGATTTGATTCCCATAAAGCGATCGCTTGGGGGCAACAAAAATTTTGGCTCTGTAGGTCCAAACACTGCCATCATGTAGGTCTGTACTGCAACAGCTAAGTGCATTGGCGCACTGTCGGTGCAGAGCATCAGGCTAGCCCCTGCAATCATCGCCGTGAGTTTGCCAATATCGCCCGGTGTCGTGACTTTCAGGCTGAGATTTGCCCTGACCAACGTCTTGACAAACTTCTCGTCATCTGGACCTTGCACGACGACGATTGGCAAATCGGGCGATCGCTGCACAAACTCCTGGATAATGCCCTGCCAATTTTCTACTGGATAAATCTTATCAATCCCTTTTTCTTTAGCAAGTTGGCTAGAGCCACCGTGAATCAATACATAGCCGCCATTGCCAATATCTAACCGCTGACGTTCCGCGTCTGCCCAGTCTAAATCGCTGGCTGGCACGTTCACCGCCAAATCAGGGCAAGGCGTGGTAATGCTCAAACCCTTCAGCAAATCGTGATACATGACAGCGGCATATTGGTTTTTATTCAGCGGCACTGGGTTCGTCAAAAACCGATTTCCGTCCCCAGAATATCCCACGCGAGTAGGAACGCCTGTTAACCACAGCAAGAAACCCACTGTCCATTTTTGCCCCAGTGCCAACGCAATTTTGTAGTCGCGATCGCGCAAAGTGCCCAACAGATTACCATAGTCTGCCAGACTATTTCGTCCTTTAAAGTCGAACGGGATCACAGAATGGATAGACTTGCTGACCCGGTATGCAGAAGCGGCTCGTGGTTCAACCACTACATCAATTTCCGCTTCAGGATAGGTCTGCTTCAGGTCATCCAGGGTTGGAAAAAATAGGATTTGATCGCCAATTCCACCAGGAACCAAGGCTAGGATTCGCATAATGTTTCTTTACGCTAAATTCGCTCTTATTCTAAAAGGTAACCGCTAAAGAATAAACCATTTATCCCCTAGATTCACCTTTTGCTTTTCTCGACTTTACCGCCCCTCTGCCCCAAAGTGGACTGATTAGCGATAATGGAAAGAATTTGTCTCGCGGAGGTGCAATATGTACCTGCTTATTCCAGCCGCAGGATCGGGTCGCCGGATGGGGGGCGATCGCAATAAGCTCCTGTTGCCCGTTTTTGGTAAGCCACTTATTGCTTGGACGCTGCTTGCTGCCAAAGCTTCTCGCTCAATTCGGTGGATTGGTGTAGTGAGTCAACCCGATGACTTCCCTGACTTTAAAGACATCATCAACGGGGTCGGCATGAGCAAAATGGTGCGTCTGATTCCAGGTGGCGCAACTCGTCAAGAATCAGTGTTTTGTGGCTTGCAAGGGTTGCCTGCGGTGGCTGAACGGGTGCTGATTCACGATGGCGCGCGCTGTTTGGTCACGCCCGACTTATTCGATCGCTGTGCTGAGGAACTATTAACCTGTTCAGGCTTAATTGCGGCGGTTCCTGTAAAAGACACCATCAAAATTGTGGAGCCGACCCAGCAAATCATTACGGGCACCCCCGATCGCCGCAACCTATGGGCAGCTCAGACCCCTCAAGGCTTTCAGGTGGAAGTGTTGACCCGATGTCATCGAGAAGGTGCGGAAAAAGGCTGGCAGGTGACCGATGATGCCATGCTGTATGAGCAATGTGGCTTTCCGGTCAAAATTGTGCCCGGTGAGGAAACAAACTTGAAGGTGACGACGATAATGGATTTGGCGATCGCCGAGTTCATCCTGCGGCAGCGAGCAAAGGAAGGAGCTTAACGATTCCAAGTGCCGTGTTCTTGAAGCAGCACAACGCCTCAACAACTAGATGCAGTTTCAACCCTTTTTTCAAAGAAGAAATCATAGTGATTCGAGTTTTATTGCCACTTTTACTTTTATTCTCTAGCATCATCGGGCTATTTTTAAGCCTATGGATTGTCACTACAGCCCCCACCTTTGCCTTCTATCCCTTATCGGTGGGTGCGCCAGAACTCAGCCCAGGGTTGCTGTTGGGCAATGGGGCGATCGCGCTATTGGCACTATTCACCTGGCGACATCAACAGAAATGGCTGGCTCTAGGGATTTTAAGCATGAGTGTGGTGGCAGTGTTACTCAGTGCCTTACCGCTGCTGCAATTGCCTGCCACACATAAACAATTTGCCGCAGAGATGGAGCGATCGCTGGGCGTTCAGCCGGAGACGATTAAACCTACTAACGGGCGATCTCAGCCTTTTTCATGGCAAACCTTTTTTACTGGACTTCCAGTTTCCCCGGTGCGCTACGATGCCAACATCCAGTTTGCCGTCCCCAATGGAGTGCCCTTAGAGCTTGATCTCTATCGCCCTATTCAAATGGGTCAGCATCCCACGGTGGTGATGATCCACGGAGGAGCTTGGCAACGGGGCAACCCCACCGATAATGCTTTGGTCAGCCGCTATCTTGCAGGGCAAGGCTATACGGTGGTGGCGATCGCCTATCGATTTGCGCCTCAATATCCGTTTCCCGCTCAGATAGAAGATGTGCGATCGGCGCTGGAGTTTATTCGCCAAAATTCCGCCAAATATGAGATTGATCTAAACCGTATGGCAATCATGGGGCGATCGGCAGGGGCGCATCTGGCAATGCTGGCAGCGTATCCTGCCAAGGCACCGCTTCAAACGCCCAACACTCCAGCTTTTCGCGCCGTCGTCAACTACTACAGTCCCGTAGACTTAACCAAAGGCTACTCCGATCCACCCAATCCCGACCCAATCGATTCCAAAAAAACGTTGAAGGCGTTTTTGGGTGGAACTCCTGACCAATTTCCCGCCCTATACCAAGCCGCTTCCCCAATTAATTTTGTCCGACCCAATCTCCCACCCACGCTGCTGGTTTACGGCGGACGCGATCACATTGTCCAATCAAAATTTGGGCGCTATTTGTCTGAACAACTGCAAGCATCCGGTAACATTGCCACCTTCCTCGAAATTCCTTGGGCAGAACATGCCTTTGATGCGTTGCCCAGTGGAATTAGCAATCAACTAGCGATGTATTACACCGAGCGCTTTTTGGCATGGACGATGAAAGAATGACAAGCTGCGAATGACGAATGACAAACACTCTACAAAAATAGATGACGAATGAAGATGGCAAGATTTTAAGCTCTCAATCTTTTACGCTCAACATTCTGCACTCGGCATTCGACACTCGGCATTTTCGTTATGCTTGGGCTTCTTCCAAAATTTCATCATGTAGCGAAGTGCGGAAGAAGAACATACAGCCGCCGTGGGTTTCGGGAGCGTGGGTGCTGCTGGGAACGGAGCGAATGTAATCTCCGCTGCCGTATACTTTATTTCCTATAATCAAATCGCCTTGTAGCATAAAAATTTCTTCGACATCAGCGTGATGATGCAAGGGATAGCGGACTCCAGGCTCTGCCCGAAACAGCCCCACTGCTTCTCGTTTGACTAAATCGATATGCAGCCGCGCAATCGTGACACCGGGAACTTTGTAGCGTTCCCATTTAATCGCTTGGTGACGAACTTCACTGCGGTTAATCAGCGAGGTGGCGCTGCGTTCGAGCAAACGGGCAACCAGACCGGGAAACGCTGATGCCGGTTCTGGAGTAAGTTGACTCACAGGAACAGTCCGCCCGATTCGCTGAAAGAGGCGCTCTTTAAGGTTGGCAGCCATTGGAATCTGGTGACTGCCGTAGGGCATAGCCGCCACGATCGCATCGATTTCTGCTAATTCTACCGCCAAGTCTGGCTCGGCAACAATTTGCGCTTCAACCCAAGCGCGATCGCCCTCGCTCAGCAAGCCAAGAGCATACAGCGGAGCTAATTCACAAAAACAGCGGTGTTCACTTTCCATCACGCAGCGCTACCAGACGGTAGAGATATACACATTTTACTAACACCCTTCTTATCCTCACCTTAACATTCACTTTTGTGAACCCACTTCCACCAGTCTGGTAGATCTAATAGGTGAACTGTAGGAACCTAATTTGGGTTTAGAGTTCCCAACTGCCAAGGGCGATTCGCAGTTTATTCAACCCCAAACGCACACGAGTTTTAACCGTCCCCAAGGAAAGCCCAGTTTGAGCCGCAATCTCAGTTTGAGTCATGCCTTTGTAGTATGCCAACTCTAAAACCAAACGCTGCTCTGGACGTAAGGTTTTAAGGGCGGCTAACACTTGAGTTCGGCGTTCAGAGATTAGGGCATCTTCAATCGGGTCTACGCTCGATCCGACGATTTGGATCTCTACAGCATCCACGGAAGTGGTGGGAAGTTTTGCAGACCGCTGAATTACCCGGAGGCGATCTAAGATACGGCTGCGAGTTAGCATAAATAGCCAGGTATCTACGCGACCTTTTTGGATATCGTAGCGCTTGGCAATTCGCCAAACTTGAGAAAACACATCTAACACAACCTCTTCGGATTCTTCAACGGAGCCTAAACTTTTGAAGGCAACCGAATAAAGCACACGAGCGTAGCGATCGTATAACTGAGCAAGCGCCGTTTCATCCTGTTGAGCAATTCGGGCAAGGATGAAGGATTCATCAAAAACTGGCTGGGTTGCCATTCAGAAAAAGTCCTTCTCCAGGTTCGCGGGGTTAACCAATCTATGGCAAATCAAACAAGTAGGCACTGTTTAGCGCCTTGCTTCTTTAAAATCAGCATAAATGTCATTTAACCATACGCGACTATCCGATTAAACAGTTTAAAGGCTTGATTTAGGTGAAAGAGGCATCGGGACAGGCAACCCAATTAAAATTGCGTTCCGACTGGAGTAGCGCTACACGGTTAAGATCCAACGATCGCGGTTTTGAGCGCTGACGAAAGCTGTAGGCAACACTTGCAGGTTGACTCCAAGGGATTTGAAGGCGGCTCGAATAACGGTGGCGTGAGACGCTTCGGTGGAGCCAATGCTAGCGCCTGCGGTAATCAGGGCAGGAGTTTTGAGCCTAGAGACTTCTTGGGTGTAGGCGATCGCGGCATCAGTTTCCAGCGCCAGCGCCAACTTCGCAATGTGCCAACTTCGCAATATTTACATCCGTGTCGATGTTGCCCTCTCCCTTTTTCAGGTAGCCAGATAGGTCATAGCTGGCTTGGGCGATGACCGGAGTGCCGCCCAAGCTACGGATTGCCGATGACAATACATCTCTACGACAGCGATCGCTAGATGGATCTGTAGGGAGGAGTTTTCCCTCATCTAACTGTGTGGCGCGTTCGATTCGTCTTATACCGCAAGAATGATGTACTTTAGAATTTTTTTGTTTACATTGATTTTGATGTATTGCTATACATTGAACAACCCAGATGGCTGGTAGATTTGAATAGATATATTGAGGCAAGCAAACGATGGTTAGTGATGCTGTTACCCGCTCGAATAATAATCCTAGTGATCCTAGAAACCGAACCGTTGTTCATCCAGTGGATGACATCTACAGTGCAAATCTAGAGACACCAATCAATTCATCAGGTTGGACTAATGCATATCTGAATAATCTTCCGGCTTACCGTAAAGGAATTAGCGTCTTTCGGCGAGGTGTAGAATCTGGCGTTGCTCATGGATTGTGGATTATCTTTCCTTTTGTAACACTTGGTCCTTTGCGAGATACTCCTAGTGCTAATCTGGCTGGACTGGTTTCTGGAATTGGGTTGTTGATTATCTCAACTCTTTTAATCTTTCTCTATGGAGCTAGCAATCCTCCTGCACCCACGTTAACGTTGACGACTCCACGACCTCCCGAAGAGTTCAAGACCTCGGCAGGATGGATTAAATATGGCAACGGCTTCTTAATTGGTGGAGTGGCTAGTGCGGTAGCATCCTACTTTTTACTTCAGACTTTTTGGTAGCTAAAGAACTAGCGATCGCCCCACTAACTTTGTAGGCAATAACCTCCCTCTTTAGATAGATCGTTTACTACTCCGAAAGCTTGAATATGAAAGAGCTAGGGCGATCGCTCTAGCTCTTTCGTAGTGTTGCTCATCTTAAACACATTAAATCAGTGAACGCTTCTGTTAAAGTAATAATTATTTTGGCGGACACAGGGCGAGAATGATGCACAATGCAACACCATATACAGTGCTTGTTATTGATGATCGTGCTAAGGCGCGAGAATGGTATCGTCAAGCATTTTTGGTGGAATCAGCTTCATACAAAATTTTAGAAGCAGATTCAGGCTTTTGCGGGCTGGAAATATTGCGGAATAGTAAGATCGATGGCATCTTATTAAGCTTTCAGTTGCCTGACCTAAACGGGCTAGAGTTTTTAGCGAGATTGCAGACAGAGACACAAAATCCGCCGCCTGTTGTAGTCATGTCAGACGATCGCTCGGTGGCGATCGCGGTCAGTGCAATGAAAGGCGGGGCTACCGATTATCTAATTAGGCAAGAGACAAGTGCCGACCAATTGCGGCTGACGATACAAAATACGCTACAAAAGCAAAGCATCAGCGCACCATCTTTAGATCAAGCCGTGCCCGCCCAAACCGATAATCCACTTCAAGAAAGCTTGCGGCTGCTCCAGCAGATAGCCGAAACTACGCCTGGAATTTTGTATCTTTATGACGTGAGTGAGCAGCGCAACATCCATGTCAATCGGCAAACTGGCGAACTGCTGGGCTATAGCGCTGAGCAAATTCAGGCAATGGGTGCTAATTTATTGTCAACTCTGATTCATCCTGATGATTTGGCGACTATTCCGACTCACCTCGACCAAATGCAGCAAGCGCCTGATGGCACAGTGTTTGAGTTGGAATATCGAATGCAACACGCCAATGGTGAGTGGCGTTGGTTCTGGGGTCGTGAAGTGGTATTTAAGCGATTAGCTGATGGGCAGATTCACCAGATTTTGGGCACCACCCAAGATATTACTAGCCGCAAGCAAACTGAGTTAGAGCTAACCCGCGCGATCGCCCGATTTGAACACGCCGCTAGTGCTGCAAACTGCTTGATCTACGAATGGGATCTTTTGACCGATACTGTAGATCGCACACGAGGACTCACAGAACTGCTGGGATACGATTTAGAAGACACTGAGCCAACCAAAGAATGGTGGCTCAATCTAGCTCATCCAGACGATGCTGCCTGGCTGCGAAAACACAAACCACTCGATTTTGCCAACATCGATCGCTATAGTTCTGAATATCGAGTACTTCATAAACAAGGTCACTATTGTTGGGTACATGATCGAGGAATTATCATCAAAAATGAAGCAGGTCAGCCGATCAAAGCCGTTGGCAGCACTACTAATATTAGCGATCGCAAATTGGCAAAAGAGTCACTTCTAGCCAGCGAAGCTCGATTGAGCAGTTTTATGGATGCTGATGTAGTTGGCATTCTTTTTGGTGATGTTGATGGAGGTATTCAACAAGCGAACGACGAGTTTCTTCGCATCGTTGGCTACAGTCGAGAAGACTTGGAAATGGGTAGACTCCGCTGGGATACCATCACGCCGCCAGAGTACTTATCACTGGATGAACTGGGCATTGCTGAAGCGCAAACAAGGGGAGCTTGCACCCCCTACGAGAAAGAATATCTTCGTAAAGATGGCAGCCGCATTGCAGTATTAGTTGGCTACAGTCTTTTGGGTGAAGCCCGTCGAGAGGCGATCGCCTTTATTTTAGACATTACTAACGCCAAGCAGACCGATCTAGCACTCCGCCAAAGCGAAGAGCATTATCGATATTTAGCAGAGGTGATTCCTCATCTCGTCTGGACTTGTAATGCGGCGGGGCTATGCACTTATGTGAATCAACAGTTCTGTGACTATACTGGGTTGACATCCAAGCAGGCGTTAGGATTAGGCTGGATTGCTGCGGTGCATCCCGATGATATGCAAAATACTTATGCAGCATGGACGGCAACCGTCGATCAAGGACTACCTTATATTCACGAATATCGGCTAAAGCGGCAATCAGATCGCGCTTATCGCTGGCAAATGGCGCAAGGCTTGCCGTTAAGGGATGATCGAGGTCGTGTGGTTAAATGGTTTGGCACTTGCACTGATGTTCATGATCAAAAGCAACTGGCTGATGAACGGGCGCGGCTGCTCCAGCTAGAGCAAACGGCTCGTGCGACGGCGGAAGAAGCAAACCGCACGAAAGATGAATTTTTGGCGATCGTCTCTCATGAATTGCGATCGCCGATTAACTCCATCCTCGGCTGGGCAAACCTGCTCCGCACTCGTTCCCTAGATCCAGATATTATTCCTCGTGCATTAGAAGTGATTGAACGCAACGCTCGTTCGCAATCTCAATTGATCGAAGATCTACTCGATGTTTCTCGCATCGTTCATGGAAAGTTGCAGTTAACGGCTGCTCCTGTGCAGTTAGCTTCAGTGATTCAAGCCGCCCTTGAGGTGGTGCGCCCGATGGCAGAAGCAAAAGCAATTCAGATAATATTCGCTCAAACCAATGACAACGTAGAGAACGCAAAAGACCTTCCTCTACAGGTTTTAGGTGATTCTAATCGCCTTCAACAGGTTGTTTTGAACTTGCTGTCAAACGCCATCAAATTTACACCTGAAGCAGGTCGGGTAGAAGTACAGCTAGAAGCAGTGAGAGAAAACTCTTCTAACTTCAACCCAACGCCTAGTCCCTCTTACGCTCAACTGACAGTCACTGATACCGGAAAAGGAATTAATCCCGAATTTCTTCCCTATATCTTCGATCGCTTTCGTCAGGCAAACACTGGCACTACTAAATCCTATGAAGGATTGGGATTGGGCTTAGCCATTGTTCAACATCTACTTGAACTGCACGGCGGGTCGATTACGGCTGCAAGCGATGGAGAAGGGCAAGGATCAACGTTCACCATAGTTTTGCCGCTGCTAGAAGGCGATGATGTTGATAGGGTACTGCAACCCGGTAAAAACTATGTTTTACCTGATTCTATTCCATCAACATCTGATCTTCCTTTAGCTGGCATCTCGGTTTTGATTGTGGATGATCAAGCTGATGCCTGCGAGTTTGCCATGATTACACTAGAGCAAGCGGGAGCCGAAGTTACTGCGGTTTCATCGGCGCAGCGT
>JBBSCL010000002.1:0-28765 GCA_038250345.1 Leptolyngbyales cyanobacterium | reverse complement strand
GTTCTTCTAGTAGTTCTGCTACATCCCTTCGCTCCGAAGCCGGAAGTAACTCCCTCTCCTCCTCAAGAGACGAATCGGATCGAATCAGAAGCGGAGGTGAATCAAGAGCAGGTGGATCAGAACTCGTCAATCAGGGACTTAACATCCTTGGAGAAGGGCTTACAGTCCTTGGAGAAGGACTCAACACCCTCAGTGAAGTAGGCACAATAGCTCAGTTCATCGCACGTCAGCAGGAAATTCGTAGCAAGATTGAAAGGGGTGTGCTAAGTAATGAAGAACGAAATTTCTTACGGCAGGTTAAAGCTGAGCTTAAAAAGCATATCCGTTCAATAGAACAGCTTGAGACTCTATCAGGAGAATCCTTTGACTAACAGTGTAATTCGCTATAAAACCGCAACCAAACACTACGTTGTTGCGTCAAACGTTTGCGCGTAAGTCTTGGTGCTTTGCTCGTGGTTCAGTGCGTGGTATGCGCCGCAGGGCAACCCGCTTGAGCCTGCGCGTAGTCTCGCCAGTAAGCCGTGAGCAGACTCCGTTTGATCGCACGCGCCACCTGCTCTGGGGTTCTGCTGGCAGCGCGGTAGAGCGTATGTCGTCCCCGATCGCCATTGAGTGTTGCATGTGCAACGCCAGCGCCACGCTTGAAGTTGCCGTAGAGCAGAAATTGGGGTTGACGCTGCACATGCAGTGAGAGGCTGATAGTCACACCCCCTTTGGGATGCTGGAGTGTGGCAAGGTCAGCGTAGAGCGTGTCAATGCGCCAAGCCGCTCCCCAAGCGAGCGTCAGTGCGTGGATGAACGGGTCGAAAGCGCCTTCCGAATGCTTTGCCGTGGTCTTAATAGCCGTCTGAGTCAGTGGTGGTTTCGGTGCTGTTTGACGCATGGGTGCTGTAGACGCGAGAGGCAAAACCAGGATACACGCCGTTGCCAGTGAGCGATCGCGCTGCTTGTGTTTTGAGGATCTTGGTCAGGGTGGAAGAGAGTAAGGGTAGAAACTTTGAGAAACCGGGCTGGGTCAGTCCAAACTGCCTGAAGTACGATAGAGCGGAGTGTTTCCCTTTGCGTGATGGCTATCTCAGCCAATAAGCTCAGTCAGCAGGATTAGATTTAAGGGTTACGTCAATTTCCTCAGAACAGTTGCAGCCTATAGCGGTTGGGAGTCAAGAGCATCGTGTTGCGGCGTTGCGGCTGTTACTGGGCTATCCCTCGAAGCAACGTGATCCCGAAGGTTCTCGGTTTTGGTTTTTGCGACCAGGCATGGATGAAGATGAGGCAAAAGATACCGAAAGCGGAATAGATTATTATGCTAAACGCTTTTATGCAGCACCAATTAGCGGTTCCAGTACAGTGTTTTGCTACTGATCGCACCGCTTCTCGATCAAAAAAAGAATACTACAAAATTACAGCAGCAGCATAATCTCTTCCGCTCCCATGATGACTTCTCATCCTTGCTGCTGCGATTTAGCGGTTAGCGTCTAGTTTGCTCGCATTGGGTACTCGTCACTAGCGCTGATGCCGAGTACCGTTTTACAATTCACTTCGCCAAAATGGCATCAACTTCTGCCAGCTTCTGTTGAAGGATTTGCCGCAGTTCGACTAACTGTTCTTGGCTCGTCGTTTCCATGACATGAGGCAATAGTTTTTCAAGCCCCTTGGCCGCGACAGCAATCTCTTTTGACTCAGCAGGTTTTGGACTGAGGTATTTAGCTTTAATCTGAGCTACTAGCTCGCGGGTTTTCGCCACAGTCAAAGCCTGTTCAATGACTTGTTGCGTTGCAGCAAGGCGCTCTTTCGTCACTTGGCGTTCTGATAGTTTGAGTGTTTTGGACGATAAGCCAGCTAACGCTAAGGCATGAGCGCCTTTCAGTCCCTGCTCACGAATGGACTGCTTTAGATCGGTGGACAATGCCAGCATTGATAATAGATTTGCCTTGACCGATGTTGGGTTAAGCCCTAGATCGAGCAATGAGAGTAAGAGGGTTGTCTCTGTTTCGCTCACTCCTAGCTGTTGTAGTCCCTGCTGCTGCTGTTCCGGTGTCACAGCTACTAGACAGGTAAGTTGATTAATTTGTTGTCCACGTTCTAAGCGACGCAGCACTGTAGACAGTACAGTGGGAATTTCTTCGGCTGTGATGCCAGTGGCATCGGCAACCTCTTTCACGATCGCCTCTGCCTTGTCTAAGGGATTGAGATCCTCATGATGAATAAACGTGAGCAACGCTTTACGATGCAGATCTTTGGGCATGGGTGCCGCCACTGCCTGTAAAGCCTCCCAACCCAGTAACTTGGCAGCCTCCCAGCGCCGCTGCCCGTCCCAAATCAGATAGCGTTCGCCCTGAGGAATGAGGATCAACGGCGTGATTTGCCCGTCTTTCTCTAAACTCCGAGCGATCGTTTGGATGCTCTCGGCTGTAATTGTTTGCCGAGGCTGATGTGGGTTGGGGTAAATCAACTCCACTGCTACCGCAAGCTCTCCGGATTGCGCTTTCAACTGTTCTCGTAAAACGTCCAACTGTGCTTCCAGATCAGGCGATTGAGCGGCTCGGAGTTGCTCAACTTCGGATTGGAGTTCAGCAATCCGTTGCGCTTGCTCAGTAGCTTGATAGGCTCCTGTGAAGCGTTGATTAATAGCGGGAATTCGACCCATTACCGTTTTCCTTTGCGAGCGAGTTTGAAGAGATCGTCAGCGATTGCTTGAAAGTCTTGACCAGCTGGATGTGCCGGACGATATTTCTGTAACGGTAAGCCATTAGCGCTAGCGTTCTTAAATTCAGAAGAGTCACGAATTTGTGGATACAGCTTAATCCGCAGTTGTGCAGCCACTTCAGGCAACTGCTGAAGATACTGCCGATGAATGGCTCGATTGTTGTCATACAGACTGGGAACCAATCCCAGGATCGGCGGACGCGGCTCAAGCTGGAGGTCATCCGAGATAGCGATCGCCCACTGGACTAAATCTGCGACTCCTGATACAGACTTCATCTCTAGCTGAATGGGTACTAGCAGTCCCGTACTCGCTGCGATCGCGTTTTCGCAGATCATGCCCAACGTGGCAGGACAATCCAGAATGATGACATCGTGCTTCAGTGGATAGTTCTGTAACCGATCCGCTAGAGTGTATTCGCCTCGCCTGCGGATGACTAAATCATCAGAAATTTGTGAGAGTTTTGGGTGACCCTGGCAAACTTCGATCGTTGGAGTATTCCAAGCAGAGACAAGCGGCCAGTTGCCGTCAAAGTCTTTTGCAAGCACTCGAACAACGCTATCTTCGGCTGCCACTGAAGGAAGCCCACAGAAGACATCTAGAGCACGCTGCGGATCAAGATCGATGAGCGCTACGGAGCATCCACGTTTGAAAAGGTCATACGCTAGATGCACTGCCAAGGTTGTTTTACCAACCCCACCAGCGTTGGCAAGAATTCCGACAACAATTTGCTGCGATTGTTGTTTTGACATAGTCGATAATCTCGTTGTCGTATTTCATCATACGACGCTCTGGACGTGTTAATAATACTGTGGTATTTCAAAATACGACAATATTAAAGAGAAAATATCGGTTTCTTTGTGCAACTGTAGTGACTGCTAGCTTTGATTACTCCAGTTCTTCTAGAAGCCCTATAACTAGAACTGTTATTTAAGCGGACGTGCCAGATGTTTGCTTAGATGCTTGGATGAGCTGGTTGAAACAGACTAAATGATTGCCTTTTGACTCAATGGTTGTTTATGCCTGAACAGACTTCTCTTTTCCCTGATGGCTACGACGACTTCTTCCGGAACCTGAAGGAGCGCATTCGTTCGACTCAAGTGAAGGCGGCTCTAGCGGTAAATCGAGAGCTAGTACTGCTTTACTGGCAGATTGGGCGAGAAATCCTTCAACGGCAGCAAGAGGAAGGCTGGGGAGCGAAAGTTATCGAGCGTCTTGCTAGGGATCTGCGTCTAGAGTTTCCTGATATGTCTGGATTTTCGCGCACTAATCTGCTTTATATGAGAGCGTTTGCCGAGGCTTATCCAGACGAGCAGTTTGTCCACCAGCTGGGTGGACAAATTCCTTGGAAGCACAACTGCGTGATCATCGATAAGGTGAAAGTCTCAGAGCAGCGGCTTTGGTACATTCAGAAGACGATCGAGAATAGCTGGAGTCGAAACGTCCTCATCCACCAGATTGAGGGAGACCTTTATAGTCGTCAAGGTGGTGCCTTAACGAATTTTGAACAAACGCTTCCTTTGCCACAGTCTGACTTGGCACAAAGCTTACTGAAGTCAGAGTACAACCTTGAATTCCTTGATCTGCGCGAAAAAGCCCTTGAGCGTGATTTGGAACGTGCGCTTATCGAACACATGCAGAAGTTCCTGCTTGAGTTGGGTGTTGGCTTTGCTTTCGTAGGAAGCCAGTATCGGCTTGAGATTGAAGGTGACGAGTTTTTTGTTGATCTGCTCTTCTACCACCTTGCCTTGGGCTGCTTTGTCGTGATTGAGCTAAAAACAACGGACTTCAAGCCTGAGTATTCGGGGCAAATCAACTTCTATGTCAATGTCATTGATGATAAGTTACGCCGTCCAGGTGATAATCCTACGATCGGAATCATCCTTTGCCGTTCCAAGAAAAAGTCTATTGTTGAGTACTCACTTCGGGGCATGAGTCAGCCGATTAGTGTTTCTACTTATCGCACTACGGCTGCGCTACCAGAAGAGTTCAAGACTAAACTTCCTTCGATCGAAGACTTACAACATGAGATCGAGGCTGTGGCTACCGTGGTTGAGGAGTTCGACCAAAATGCAGACCTGAAGTGAGATTCAGCGAATTCTGGCTTCAAGCCTTGTCGCGACAGACTATGGCGGAAGCTGGTGGTGCGATGGGTTGCGTTACCGTCGTTAAATTACCCTAACGCGAGACTAGCCACCTGACGGCACTTAATCAAGGGGTGATTGAAGCGGTGCGATGTAGCAAGTCGAGTGTTTGAGGATTAAGTCAATCCTCCCAAGTGAGTGGAGAGCCGTCTCTCCCAGTGGCATTTGTCCCACTGTCTCCCCGTAAAAGAGTCAACGACTCCTGTCCCAGTGGCAGTAAGTAATGAACCCAGTGGAATGCAGACCACGCACTTATCCAAGCCTGTCTGACAGCCCTGGGTAAGGGGAGAGAATCTTCGCTCTGTGGTCACTGCCACATCTGCCACAAGATCTTCACCCTTACCCAGGAACTAAGAGAAGTAGGCTCTATCCCTGATCTGTCACTTTCGCCAGATAATATCTAAAGTGACCATTCTTCGTAGCAACGAAAAACTATTTGGTCGAATCAAAATATCGAAATGAGCGAAAAATGGTGCAGAATTTATTCTCCAGCGACTTTGATATAAAAGGGCTATAGCCGTTTCAGGGAGGTATTTGAAGATAAGAGCTTGAAACGCTTGCTGCTAAAAGCTTCCAGTCCCGGAGATCAAAAAAGCCTGAAATGCCACTGGCTCAAACCTTTCAGCTTTTTTCCCTCGCTCATCTCTCTGAAACAGCTATTGAGCCAATCTTTTGTGCTGTTCACGACGCGAATAACAAATAAAGATTGTGTCCTCTCCATCTCTGCGTCATGCAATCGCCTAATCAGAGGCTAGATTGGTGGTGCTGTGTCTCAATCAAGCCTTGGTCATTGAAGTCTTCACTCAAATTCCCATGGGAGATGTGAGAGTATTCCTCTGCCCTGATGTTATGGAAGTACTGACTGGGCTTGAACTCTCTAGAGTTACGCTTCCGAGCGCTTTGAAAGTCGTCGCTCACACATGGGATAAGCTGCCTGATCATTCGTCGGTTGTTAAAGAAGTACTGACCGTTCTAGCAAAAGCGAGTCATGCCGTTTGGCCTTCTTGGTATGGGCAAGAAAATGTCTTTTCAGGCGTTGAGGCGACGCTTGAGCAGGGGATTTTCAATCAGTTGCAATGTCAAGCGTTAAAAGCAAGACAGCCAGAGATTTGTGAGCCTTGGGTTAAAGCTGCAGTCAATGCCTGTGAGTCAGGTCAAATACCGTTACCGAACAAGTTTGCCCATGCGCTCCAGTTGTCTCAACTCGCGCTTACACTCGATCCAGTCACGCTGATTTTTATCCTCGCAGTGAATGACGCTCAACCAGAACCCTGGCGACTCTTTGGTTTTGCCAGAGCCGCTACTTGGATTGCGCAAGAGACGGGTTCTCGCGTAGCAGTGCTCATGCCAGCTCATCTTACCGACTGTGAGGAATTAGCTTCAATTTTGTATGGGGCCGTTGAACTTTCCCCTGCATTACCATCACGTTCCACGGAGACCATCAGTGGAGAGGAAGCGAAACATTTCCTCTGGCCTCTGCAAGGGCAGCCTCATCCCGGCAGCCCTGGAGAGCAAAAATTAGCCGATCGCTTATCAAGGGACCAGGAGCTAGCAATCCTCTTTGGGTTTAACCAAAGTATAAGAACGGTCCGTGGCAGCCTCTATCTCGTTGATCTTCTCTGGTTAGAAGGCAAGGTAATTGTTGAAATCGACGGCTACAGGTACCACGGCAATCGTTTTGCCTTTGGCGAAGACCGCAATCGAGATTATGAGTTGTTGATTAGTGACTACGTTGTTTTGAGGCTGCCCCATGATGAAGTGGTAGCGGATATTGAGATCGCGATCGAGAAGATTCGGGATGTGGTACGGTTTCGTCGCAGTCAGAAGTTAAACAAAAGTGAGGTATGACAGTGAGTTTTCAAGCCAAGCCCGGACAAGCCCTTTTGCTATGGAATCTTCTAATTACAGGAGAAGAACCAGCGATGTCAAAAGCAAAACCTGCCTTAAAACCGGCTGCACGAAAGTCCCTTGCAGAGGCGGGGTTGCTTCAACTGCAGAAGCGGGGTCGGTCACAGCACTTTGTGCTAACTGATAAAGCGTGGGACTGGGCAGTCGAGAATTTTGACGTGGAGTTAGCCAAAACCCCCACCGCATCCCCTCTTTTGCAAAAGCTGCTGTCGGCGCTGGGCCAGCACTTGCAATCCCATCATGTGTCACTTTCAAGTTTCCTGTGTCCTGTCAGTGAAGTCGCTGCTCCTCTACATGGTGAAGTCGGGTCTGCCGCTGAAAAGGGCCATGAAGCACCAGAGACGACCTTGCTAGCTTCAGACGATCTAGAGGAAAAAATTCGTCAAGCTTATACGAAGATTGCCAGTAATAGCTCTGAGATTGGGGTGCGTTTGTCAAAATTACGCCAGTATTTAAAGGACTTCAGCACAGTAGCGCTTGATCAAGCACTGCGCGCAATGCAGCTCGCAGGTGAGCTAATCCTCATGCCGTTAGAAGACCCAACGGCAATCAGCCCAGAAGAAGATCAAGCGGCTGTCGATATCGACGGTTATAGGTGCCATGTCGTTCAGAGGAAAAGGTAAGACTGATGTCAGAGCAAGAGCTAGCCTTACGTGGATTGAGAGCAGCTGACTTCGACTGGACAATGCATATCAAAGGTGTCTGGCGTGATGCAGTCCATGATGTAAGCCATTTGCATCAAGAAGAACGGGATCAGATTACTAGTGAGTTAGAACGGCTTAATCACTCTGACAGTACGGCTTCACCGCTTAGTATGGTGATGGTGGGATCACCTGGTGCGGGCAAAACTCATCTACTAGCAGCTATGAGAAAACATGCGGCTGCTCATGGATTTGGGTTTGTCCTCGCTGATATGACGGACGTACGCGACTTCTGGGAGTCCCTTCTGCATGGCTATATTACTTCACTGCAACAAGTGGAGTCAGATGGAGCTTCACAGTTTCAAAAACTGATTATAAGTTTGATCGCCTTTACGGGTAGTTCTGTTTTGCCTGGTCAGCTAGCGAAAGCACCAGTTGAAACTTTGGTGAAGGCAACAAAAGTTATTCTCACAGCACTACTTAGGAAAGACCGGCAAGCAACAACCCAATTTCAAGACGTGATCCGTGCCGTACTGTTGCTAAATTCAAACGATATTGATGCTTTCAATACGGGGGATTGCTGGTTACAAGGACTTGAAATTGAGAAGGTGGATAAAACGAAGTTCGGTTTCTCTCGTGCCGCAATGGATAGTGCTGGCATTGTTGGAGGGCTATCGTGGCTCATGAGCTTGAGGAGTCCATCCCTTTTGGCACTGGATCAGCTTGACTCAATTGTGACTCAGCATCACCTTGCTGCCGGTTCGGGCATGAACCCTCAACTTTCTGATGAGCAGCGCCTTTCCAAATCAATTATTGAGGGGATTGGTGGTGGCTTAATGGCCTTGCGGGATAAGACGCATCGCACCTTAACTGTGGTCTCGTGCTTAGCAGTCACCTGGTCCATTCTGAAAAAGGAGGTCGTACAGTCGTTTAAGGACCGGTTTCGTGATGAGATGTTTCTCGGTACAGTTCGGGAGCAGGCTATTGCTGAACAAATTGTGGCCTCACGTTTGCAGCCGTCTTACAAACAGGTCGGGTACACGCCCAAATACCCCACCTATCCGTTTGCTCCTGAGTTTCTTAAGGCGGCACGGGAGCAGCTTCCGAGAACAATTTTACAGCGCTGCAATAAGCATCGCGAGCAATGTTTAGCGAATGGTTCGATTCAAGAAATACATTCGTTTGCGCTTGGTAGCGAGGCAAGTACTCCTGATCTTACCGTTGAACATCTTGATCGCGTTTTTGCGACATTGAAGCAGCAGGTAAAGCCAACTGATTTATTAGGTGAGCAGTGCGAAGACGAGAAGTTAGGTGCTCTGCTACAAACAGTCTGCTTTTGCTTAATTAAAGAGAATCCAACCTTAGACGTGATCGATGCAAACGTAGAGGTAGAACGACTTACTGGTTCCTATCCATCACTACATGCGCGAGTGCGCTTAGTTTTCCGTAACGAGGGTGATCGCGAAAAGCATCTCTGTTTGAGGGCGTTGCAGCGCACCAATGCTAAAGCTTATCAGACACGCTTAAAGGCAGCGATGACAGCATCAGGGATTGATCGTTCGTTAAGCTTTCGGCGTTTGTTAGTTGTGCGCACCACCGCCATTCCTGGTGGTGCAGCGACCCAACAACTAACTAGAAAATTTCAAGATGCTGGTGGTTTGTTTAAGCAGCCTTCAGAGGATGAGATTCGGGTTCTCGCGGCGCTGCATGAGCTGAAGCAAAAGCAAGATCCCCAGTTTGAACAGTGGTTACGGGGTCGGCGGCCCGCATCGCAATTGTCGCTGCTGCAAGAAGTAACAGCTTGGCTGTTTGAGGATGCTCTTGCTCAAGCGGGAGGCTCACCAGAAGCTGTTAAGACTACAGGTTCCCAGCCAAGCCGTATCCCTTCCGATGTTAACGGTGCTTCCAGTCGCGAAAGCGTTGGAAAAGTATCGTCTGATCGTCCTTTCATTGCGACGGCAAGATCATCATCGGGTGACCTATCAGTTGGTGCACGTCTGATTGGTCAACAAGCTAAGGAGCAAGTGGTCATTCAGCTAGAGGCTTTGGCAAAACATGCTGTTGTACTGGCTGGAAGCGGTTCTGGCAAAACCGTTTTAGTGCGACGCCTTGTAGAGGAAGCTGCTATGCAGGGCGTGCCAGCGATCATCATTGATGGTGCGAATGACCTGGCACGGATGGGCGATCACTGGCCTTCTGCTCCAGCTTCCTGGCAGAGTGAAGACATGCAAAAGGCAGAACAGTATCATCAAAGCACTCAGGTTCTAGTGTGGACTCCTGGTCGTGAAGCAGGAAACCCATTAAGCCTGAAGCCCTTGCCAGATTTTGCGGCAGTGGCAAACGATCGGGACGAATTCCAGCAAGCGATCGATATGGCTCGCGATAGTTTACAAGAGATCGTTGCAGCAGGTAAGTCAGCAACTGCAAAAATCAAGCAGGGAGTGCTAAGAAACGCACTGGAATACTTCGCTGAAGAGGGTGGTGGCAGCCTGGAAGCGTTTGCATCGTTGCTCACTGATCTGCCCTCTGAGGCTGGAAGAGGGATTGGAAATGCTGAGAAGAAAGCTCGGGAAATTGCCGATCTGCTGAATGCTGAGATGGCAAACAATCCGTTATTACGTCAAAGCGGTTCAGCTTTGGATCCCGCCGTTCTCTTTGGGCTTAACAAGGAATCAGGTAAAACTCGCCTCTCGGTAGTGAATTTTATTGGTCTTCCCAGTCTCAATGCCCAACAGCAATTTCTCAATCAACTGGCAATGACTTTGTTTACTTGGATCAAGAAGCATCCAGCGCCTGCTAATCAACCGTTAAGAGGCTTATTGGTCATTGATGAGGCAAAAGATTTCGTGCCTTCTAGCGGTTCCACCCCCTGTAAAGCCAGTCTTATCCGCCTCGCTGCCCAAGCGCGGAAATATGGACTGGGGCTAATCTTTGCAACGCAAGCACCGAAGAGTATTGATCACAACATCATCGCCAACTGTACAACTCAATTCTATGGCAGAGCCAATTCACCAGCTGCTATTGAAGTGATTCAGTCTCAACTGAGTCAGCGGGGAGGCAGTGGACAGGACATTGCGAATCTAGAGCGTGGGCAATTCTATCTTGCTTCAGAAGCGTTAACAAAGCCAATCAAAATTTTGGCTCCTCTTTGTTTGTCGTATCATCCACCCGCTCCACTGGATGAAGGAGAAGTGCTGAAGCGAGCTGTAGAGTCTCGTAAAGGCATTTAGCAAACTGATGACTGGTGCGACGATGTTGCTATCCAACGCTGGTTATGTGTCTGAATGAAGAAGTGGCTGATCCTGATGGCTCTCACTACAGCATACTTGCCAAAACGCATGTTGCTAAGCAACTGGCACTGGCAGCAAGTAAAAAAGCTTTGGTTTGCCAAGCTGACCTTAGAACAACGGCTGCTCGTACGGAGTCTCCGAAAGTGGCGGCAGCGGCAGTACTGAATCCGGCTCAGGGTCATGGCTTGGGTAGTGCTGCTTAGAGAAGGGTAGAGAAACAGAGACCGAGAGGTGGCATTGATAACGACAGCATTGCTGCCAAAGACGGCTTCGATGGCACTTTCCCCAAAGAGAATGAGCAAAATCCTTTGACTAGCTCTTTGATCGCTCTAAGTTTGTTGTCGATCGAAGCTACTGCTGGCAGCAAATTGAGAAAGTCGCAGCAATTTTGCAAAGATAAATTAAGTTTATGAGTTTGATTTTAAGTTTTCTGTCATTCTAAGGGAACTGATAAATTTGGGTCAGCTTGATAAAGACCCTACCGATAGTACGAATGTAAAGCGCTGGACGACCGTAGAAGGAAGGACAGCGCTTTGCTTTGAGAGCGTGACTGTGTGTTCTCACCGGGTTTTAGCGGCTTGAGCCCATGAGTGAAAACGGTGTCATCACATGTCTAAATGTAAAGCAAAGTGAGGCACCGCTTATTTTGCTCCACTTGACTGTCATGCTTCAGGTGCTGTGAGAGCAGCCAATGTGTCATCCAGAATGTAGACGAGAAGAGAACACGGCTGATGGTGCAGCAAGATTGCAGCAAGCTTTTTAGAAAAATTTTTAGAAACCACTCTCAGCAAAAATTTCGAGCGGGTTCAGCCTGCCGCTTTAGCATGGACAGCTTGAAGCCGTTTGAAGACATTTTCAATAAAAAAGGCAATGCACGGCAGTCAGCGGCAATGTACGGCAATCAGCGGCAATAAAAAATTAGCGATCACTCACAAAAATTGGCGATCGCTAAAGCTCAGGCACAGCACGGCAATGTACGGCAATCAGCGGCAATGCACGGCAATAAATTAACTATGTGGAATTACCGATCGTTTAATTTTTGAGTTTTAAACGATCGGAAAAATGACGGATCGTTTCATGTTTGAGTTTAAAACTACCTCGCCGGAGAAAAAAGATGTCAGCGACCAGATCGCTGAGGCAAGGGTAGCCTTTGGCCATATACTGCTTCGGTGGCAAGACGGATCGCTTTATGGCTCAGCCTTAAACGATCGGAAAAATGACGGATCGTTTCATGTTTCGTTTCATAGCTCAGCCTTAAACGATCGGAAAAATGACGGATCGTTTCGTGTTTGGAAATTAAACGATCGGAAAAATTACTGCTAGCGAACTGCAAACAAGAACACTGGAGACTGTAAACAGCGACCTTCCAGGCAGGCGATCAGTCCTTTGTCTCCCCAGCGCCACGCCAGCGTTTAGACACATTCCATGCGCACCTGAGGAAAGGCGGGAAGCGGGAAGCGGGAAGCTTTTGAGCGCGAGCAGCGCCTATTCGCGTAGAGCGCCGGACAAGATGAACAAGACGGACAATAGAAGCAGCCGCAGCCGTTGCCGAGACACCGACGCGGGCGGCGGCTACGCGAGCGGACTGGTTTGACGCTAGCGTGAGGGCTGCAGGTGGTCAGCGCTTGCCACGTGCATCACTGCTACCGCACAGCCGCTTTGACCACTTGCCACCACCAGCCGAGCCGTCATTTATTGGCGACGTGGAACTGTGCCCGTATGCCGCAGAGCCAACAGATGCACAGGGTCGGATTCAACTGAATCTTTTTGCTGACGCTGCCCGCTCCGGTCCCGTACAAATTTCCCTCGAACAGATTCGAGACTGGTACAAATTGGCGCAAGCGTTGCAACGGTCTGAAAACTATCTCGTTCGCATTGTCGCGATCGGCAAACTTTTTCAGCAGCAGTATGGGAAGGGGCAACCGACGCTGCCCCAATCGTTCACCGGATGGACAATTGATGAGATTGACGCTTGGCTCTGGGATTTAGCTGTGCAGGCGCAACGACAGGCACAGCAAGAAACGATCGCTGCTGCACCACCAGCGCAAATGGCTTTATTTGCTTAGCACTTTAGCGACTGGCTTTAGCTACTGCTTGGTGGGGCTGGTGCTTGCGTTCTGGGAGGGGGAGAGAGGGGTAGCATGGCTCTCGGTCGTGCTGGTTTTGCTTCCGCTACTGGCGTTCTTGTCCCTAAGACAGAAGGCGCGATGACAGAGCCTTCCACTACAGAAGCGATCACAGGAGTAGCCGCTATAGCAGCATTGATTGTGGCTTTTGTCTGTGGCTCTGGCTCTGGTGGAGCCGTTTCAGTTTTAGTTTCAATTTTAGTTGCAATGCTCACAGTCTTTGCCTGTGACTCTGGCTCTAATAGATCGCCGGATCGATCACCTTCAGCCTTGAGATATTTCCGCAACGTCACCACTGAGATCTCATAGCCCAGCTTTTTCAGCGTCTCCACAATATCCTTGTGGGTATAGCCCTGCTCCATGACTATCAGCAGTGTGGGGCGTAGGTCGGCAAGGATTTGTTTGAGCGTTTCAAACTTTGGCTTTTTTGCCAGATCGGTAAAGGTGTCGATGATTGTTCTTTTTCCTTCACTTGTGACGTGCTGTTGCCGCTTTGCCATTTTCTAGAACTCCAACCTTGCCATGACTCTTCGATCTAAGATGCCCGCGTGCAAAGGGAATTGCTCAGTTGATATGCAGGTGTTTGTGCGATCGGGACGACTTTAGGGCACTCTACCTGAGTGAGACGGCTTTTGCTCGGATTGTCGAGCTATGGATTTGGCACCTATGAATGATCCAGACCTGAAAACACTTGAGGCACTTTTAAGACAAAAACTGCAAGCGATCGCACCGCATGTCCTTGAAACCAGAGAAAAGCGTACCGAGCGGGTGATGGTCTTGCTTACCCCTTCAGAGAAGGCAATTTTGGAGGAAACTTGTGCGGGTATCGGCACTTCCAAGTTTCTCCGCTCGCTCCTGTTTCGTGCTCGTCCGTTGGTACGTCGCCAACCTGTACCGATCGTCAATCGGGAAACTTATAGCGAGCTGGGACGGATTGGTCAGAACCTTAACCAGCAAACACGGCTGCTACGGTCTGAGCGTCAGCAAGCGTCTCAGGCGCAAGACTTGGCACCCTCTCTCTTGTCCACCAATCTGGCTGTATTAGAGTCCTTAACGCTCCTTCTACCACAGCTACAACAAGCGTTAGTGCCGCTTGATGGTGATCCTGACGATGATCTTGAACCTGATGCCACTGAGCTTGAGCGTGATCCGCAATGATTGGCAAGCTTTTCCAAAACACCTCCTTTCGAGCCACGACTAAATATGTGCTTGGGAAACCTGGAGCACGGATCATTGGTGGCAACATGGCTTTCAGCACGTTAGACGGCTTGGTGGCAGAATTCTGCCTCTCGCGTGATCTGAAGCCGATGATCAAGCGACCTGTGGGGCACTTTATGTTGTCGCTGCCACAGCATGAATCGTTGTTGGATGAGCCACTCTCTGACCTGGGCGATCGCTATCTGCAAGGGATGGGCTTCGATCTATTCGAGCATCAATATTTGATGGTACGCCACATCGATCGCCAGCATGAACACATTCACATCATTGCCAGCCGCATTAATGTGTTGTCGGGTCAGGTGGTCGATGATGCGTTCGATCGCTATCGCTCACAGGCTGTCATTCGAGGGTTGGAACGTGACTTTAATTTGACACCAGTGCTCAGTAGCTGGGAAACCGGACGGCGATCGCACACCAGAAAGCAGCTTGAAAGGCGGCAAAAAACTGGAGTGGCATCGGTACAAAGTCGGCTGCAAAACCTGATTGAAAAGCTTGCCGAACGCGATACTCCAGTGATCCAATTTATGCAAGCAATGGCAGAAGCAGGCGTTGCTTTGGCAGTCTATACCGACGCTCAAACGAATGCGATCGCAGGCATCAGCTACAGCCTGGATGATGTCAAAATGAGTGGCACTGACCTGGGTAATCGCTACACCTTCCCCGGTCTACAACGCACATTCAATCTGCAATACGAACCAGAGCGCGACAATGCACCCATTCAACACTTCTTCGATCAGGCTGGTAAAGTAAACGCGATTCTGGAGTCTCTACTAGCGACGGCACGGCTGTTACACCGCTATCGCTTGGACTTCTTGGATGGGCAGCAGTATCGCTTAACGATCGCTAAAAAGCCACGCAAAGAGCTTGTTTTGTCTCGCAAGCAGCCGACTTTAGAGGGGTTAAAGCTCGAAAAACTTGCCTCAATTGTGCTTGAAAAGCCACAAAAAGCGATCGGGTATGCGCTGAGCCAGAACGATGTGGATCACTTTGAGCGCCAGCTAGAGCCACTGAAACAACTGCTTGCGTTGTCCGATCAGGATAAGCTGCAGAGTCATAAAATTGCTGTAGCGATGCAGTTATAACCAAGGTGCAACAAGCGAATCTTGCCAAGAAGCTCTAGGAGTCTCTGCGAAACCTTCGGAACCGTGCTTGAATTTGTTCCCACATCTGGCTTGTGAGTCAGTTTGAAGAGGAGGTATGGCACAATGAGCACCATCGATCGTTCAGTTCAACCCATGACATCGTGACGACCTCATCGAATACCCTGCCGAATCATCTGAACCTGCACCGCTACAGGCGCACCAACAAGAGCTATACCGAAGATCTGGGTGATGGCATCAAGCTAACGCTGATGTTGATTCCGTCTGGTGAGTTTCTGATGGGCGCACCGCCAGACGAACCAGAAAGTGAGGCTAGGGAACGACCGCAGCACAAAGTTAGGGTATCGCAGTTCCTCATGGGGCGTTATCCGGTCACGCAGGCTCAGTGGCAAGTGGTAGCAGGCTATGACCGCGTTGACAAAGATCTGAATCCCGATCCATCTAACTTTAAAGGAGTTAACCGCCCGGTGGAGCAGGTGAGCTGGGAGGAAGCCCAGGAATTTTGCCAGCGGCTATCGAGCAAAACGAAAAAAGACTATCGGTTGCCGAGTGAAGCTCAGTGGGAGTATGCTTGCCGCGCTGGGGCGACGACTCCGTTTCACTTTGGGGCGACGATTATGCCTGAACTCGCAAACTATGACACGACATCCAGTTACAACGGCAGTCCGACCAATGAAGTCCATGGAAAAACCACGGATGTCGGCAGCTTTCCGGCGAATGAGTGGGGACTGCATGACATGCACGGCAATGTCTGGGAATGGTGCGAAGACGACTATCACGACGACACGGATGCCTCCGCTGATGATCGTGCCTGGATCGAGTCCGATCGCACCGAGACGGGCAGGCTGCTGCGCGGCGGTTCCTGGAACTACGATCCGAGGTATTGCCGTTCTGCTTCCCGCATCAACGGTACGCGCGATTGCCGCTACAACGATATCGGTTTTCGTGTCTGTTGCGTGCCTCCGAGGACTCTTTCTTAGCCCTTCAGCCCTTAGTCCCTTAGCGCTTTAATTTTTCTTAGCCCTTTCTTGCTCGCCTTTGGCGAGCGAAAATGTCTTCGTTAAAGGGATTTATGGCTGTGGGTCTCGTAATGGCTCGCCTCGCCCCTTCGCTAGATCGGCATAAAGCACAATTTCGATGCCTAAGCCTAGCAACAGCAGCACCTCGACTACGATGAGGATAATGGTGGGTGTTGCAACTTGAGGCACGAGCAACCAGAAAACGAGCAAGGCAAGCAACCCTGAGAACACGAACGTGATTTCGTCGATCAAAAGCTGTAGGTATTTGCGACTTTTACGGCGTGTGTCATCCCGGTGGGCCGTTTCCCAACCAAAAAGATGCTCACTATCAGCAGCGCCACCCATAAGGGCACAGAGGCGATCGTCGAGCGTATGGCGGATATAGCGCCCGATCGCCGAGATCTTCTCATCATTGACTACGTAGGTCCAACCCATAATCAAACAAAGCCAAGGAATCACCAGGAACGCGTAGTGTCCTTGAGTGCTGGCAAGGGCAAAGGAGGTAATGGCACCGAAAAGTCCTAAAGTGACATAGAGAAGGTTATCGCGAAAGCCAATCCGCTTGCTTTGCTCAGCTTTGAGCGTTTTGTACTCTTCAAGCAAAATCACGATAGTTTGATCGTTGCGATCCATTGGTTCAGGCAGTTGGGAGATGGCAAGTTCATTTTAGCGGTTGGCACGATCTCAAGGGACAAACTTGAGCAGAATCTCTGGGGTCTGGTCAAGGCGCTGTGTATCAGCCAGAATAAGCTTGGCTCCCAATTGGCTCGTCTAAAGAAATGTCCCATGAGAATCTGCGTGCGGTTATCCTTACAGCTTTGCTTGTCGAATTTGAAGCCGTGCGATCGTTCCTAGCCGATAGCCAAGAGCAGGTTCATCCGGAAACCCAAAACGTTTACGAACGGGGGACATTTAGCGCTAACGGCACGATCTGGGAGGTTGGTATTGCTGAGATTGGTGCTGGGAATCCGGGTGCTGCACTGGAAGCAGAACGGGCCATTACGTTTTTCAAACCTCAAGTGATTCTCTTCGTGGGGATTGCGGGTGGCATCAAAGATGTTGATATCGGTGATGTGGTTGCCGCAACCAAGATTTATGGCTATGAGTCGGGAAAAGCCGAAGCAGAACGATTCAAACCTCGTCCAGACTTAGGGCAAAGTTCCTACGCGTTAGTGGAACGAGCCCGCGCAGAAGCCCGTAGCTCGGAGAGAAACTGGTTACAACGCTTGCCGAGTATCACCGAAACTAAACCCAAGGCATTTGTCGGGGCAACTGCTGCTGGGGAGAAAGTAATCGCTTCAACTCAAGCTGAAGTTGCTCAGTTCTTAGAAGCCCAGTATAGCGATGCGCTCGCAGTTGAAATGGAGGGCTATGGCTTTCTGAGGGCTGCCTACGCAAATCAGCAGCGCGCTATGGCGATTGTTGTGCGGGGCATTTCGGATCGACTCGACCGCAAAAATGAAGGTACTGGGCAGGAGGCAGAGTCCGTTCGCCAAGAAAAAGCTGCTCTTCATGCCAGCGCCTTTGCCTTCCAAATTCTGGCGAATTTCAATCCTAAGATTGGCTTCACAGGCTCCCAACCTGCCCCTAAGGTTGCCGCTCAGGTTTGGGATGACCTGTTCAATGGCTTTCGAGAAGATGACCTCCCGATCATTGCACCCCTCTGTCGGCAGGTCTTTGAGGAACATCTCACTCTAGACGCAAAAGCATATTCCTATGCTGATCTGAGTCAGCTCAACACATTACAAGCGCTACGCGAAGTATTTGAGCGCGAAGGTGATCTCAGTCTCGCCGTGAAATGGTTAGGGCAAGTCATTCACGCCTTCAATCATCCTCCCGATGGAGCTTCCAAACAGCCTGTTTCACCCGTCTTGCAAGCGTGGTATGACGCACGCAAACCTCCTCAGCCGGAGCTTGAACCTGCAAAGGCAAAAAATCCTCCGGGCTACCTCCTCATTGCCCTTGATCCAATTGACGATCGCGATCAAGTTGCCTTCACCGCTGAACTCCATACCCTGGATGCTGCTCCGAAAATCGACCTCCTGCCACCAGGACAGAAATGTTCTATTGACGAAGTGGGGGATCTTTTGTTTAAAGCAATTCGCGCCGCTGGTGACGTTAAGGCGATTGAAATCTTTTTGCCCTGGCAGCACCTCAAGCAACCCATTCACCAATGGGAGATTAAAATTAGCGAACATTTAAAGGGAAGACATAATCGCATAGAGCTTTGGGAAGTTCCTCATGATACCCTGGTGCGATCGCTGGATCGGCTGAAGGAGGAGAGCTTTATTGACTCATGGATAGAGAATACGAGTGATCTATGGCAGCAGTTGCAGAACAGGTCTAGTGGAGGACTGCAAGACATTTATTATCGTGCTGATCGCCTGGATTATAACGCTCTGAAAAAGTCTTTAAGGGATAAACTTATCTTCAAATTCTTGTCAGAATTACCAGAAGACGTAGATGATCTACAGGATTTGCTATCGCTGGTACTTTTGAGAAAAGTACCGATATGGCTATGGTTTTACAATGAACCCATTGCTCCTGAAGCCCTCTCTACTACTATTGATCTACTTTTGAGTGCAAGCAATCTGACTGATTCTGCTACATTTGCTAGAGCGATTCGCGAACAGCGTGAAGCCCTACCTGATTTAGGCGTATTATGCGACTGTCCCACTCGGTTACCTGTTCTGGTGGGTTGGAAGAACAGTCGTTTGCGTCAGCCTGTTGCTTAACCTTAAGTCTGCCTAACCTCAATTCGGCTTACCTCAATGTCTGACTGGCAATTTTTCTCCGGTAGTCCCCAAACCCACGCGCTGGAACCGATCGCCGAGCGACCAGCGTGGCGGCAGTTTATGTCTCAAGCAGAGTTTGATGCCAAATGGCAGGGTTCCAGCGAAGAGCGTTGGACTGTATTGCGGGATACCAAACACCAGGATGCCCGATCGCGTGAGCGAGGCCGAAGCTTTCGCCTTCGCCAGGAAGCCTCTGGGCGTTCCGAAATTCTCAGTGCAGTGAATTCGGCTTTGGCTTTGCGTCGCCCTTTACTGCTCACAGGCAATCCAGGATCAGGCAAAACCTCGCTGGCTTATGCGATCGCCTATGAACTCCAGCTTGGTCCTGTCCTGCTTTGGCCCATCACGACCCGATCAATTCTGCAAGACGCGCTTTACCGTTACGACGCGATCGCACGGTTGCAAGACACACAGTTTGATAAGTCGGAATTGGAACTCCAGATCTTGCTGGCAAAGACGGATGACGCGACCTATGACCGCGCCAAAATCGACCAAATCAAACAAGGGCGTAGTTTGGGTGATTACATCCAACTGGGTTCAGTCGGCACTGCCTTTCTACCCTCCCATCTGCCGCGTGTCTTGCTGATTGATGAAATTGATAAAAGTGATCTCAACCTGCCTAATGACCTGCTGAACTTGTTTGAAGAAGGGAACTATGAGATCCCGGAGCTAGTGCGGCAAAAGACGAGTGCCCCGGTCACAGTCCGCACGGCAGATGAGCAACTGACTGCGGCTATTGTCAATGGCAAAGTCACCTGCTACGAATTCCCCCTGGTGATCATGACCAGCAATGGCGAGCGAGACTTCCCCCCCGCGTTTCTGCGTCGCTGTCTACGCATTACGATGCCAGATCCAAAAGACGATGCCGTACTCCAGCAAATCGTGGGTGCCCACTTCGAGCGCGAAGCCAGTGAAACCACTTGGGCTGAGGTGAAACAGCAAATTGACCCGCTCATTACCGCCTTTGCTAAAGACCTTGAGGGCAACAAAGTTGATCTTGCCACTGATCAACTGCTCAATTTGGTGTACATGGTGCGACAGTCCCAGCTCGGTCTCTCCGAGACCGCTGAACCCGATAAAGCGGCACAACTTGAAGCCCTCATTAATGTCTTAAAAAGTATCTTGCTGAAGCGCCTGACCAGTGAGGCTGATGGCAAATGAACACCGAGCGGTTTGTCGAAGCGCTCAGTGCGTGCAAGCTCAGCCCAACAGAGATTGCCGATATCCTCTGGCTGGCATTACGACAACCATTAGCAAGACCTAGCCACACACCCGATGCGGTTGAAAGCGGTGACTCTATTCGGCAAGAAACCGTGGCACCCAGTCTTATCGCAGCCGATGCCTTTGCGGATACCCGTGAGGGCGACACGACAGGGGTGCAAAGTCGCGACTCATCCTTTGATATTGCAGCTCAGCCATTAACTGGTACATTGCCAACCCGGGCACTCCCGATTTCGGTGCCTGATGTTGGCTTCCTGGGTGAAACCCTACCGCTTGTGCGGGCTCTGCGGCCCCTACTGAAGCGAGTGACCTCTAGGACGGTTAGTCGTGTGAATGAAGTTGCAACGGTCGATCGGTTTGCTGAAACCGATATCTGGTCGCCAGTCATGCAAGCCGATCAGGAGCCGTGGTTTGAGGTGGCCTTGATTATCGATCGTAGTCCCGCCATGACGGTGTGGCAGCGACTGATTGAAGATATTCAGCGGCTGTTGCGCTGCTACGGCTCGTTTCGTGACCTCCGTACTTGGGAGCTGGTGGATACGGAAGGAACCATTGGCTTGCGTTCTGCCTCTGATCGATCGCTTCACAGTCCCAAAGAACTGTTAGCTCCAGATGGTCGTCGTTTGGTCATGGTTTTCAGTGACTGCACAGCCGATTACTGGTGGAATGGCACGCTGCAACCCGTACTGGCACTCTGGGGAGCCGCTATGCCGACGGTTGTCTGGCAGGTCTTGCCCGATTGGATGTGGAAACGGACCGCACTTGGAGTGGGCGAATACGTCGCGATTCGGAATCGGATCGCTGGTGCCGCCAATCAAGCCTTAAAGCCTACCTTTTTAGCTCTGCGCCCACCCAAGCGGTTGCAGGCGCAGCGTACGGGCGATCGCGCCTCTATGTTGGGAGCTTCTTCATCTCCGCCAATTTGTTTGCCGGTAATTACGACGGATTGGGAAGCGATCGCGGCTTGGAGTCGCATGTTGGCTGGCGATCGGCGTCAGGTAACTCCCGGTTTTGTGTTGCCATTCAGCGGCTGGGAGCGCTTTCATGATCGCTCTGCAACTAAACAGGATGAATGCCTTGAGCAGTTTCGGCTGCGGGCTACCCCTGCTGCTCGCCGTCTTGCGGCTTTGCTGTCAGCAGCACCAGTAATTACCTTGCCCGTTATGCGCTTGATTCGGACAGCAATGCTGTCTGAGTCCTCACCCTTGCCAGTGGCAGAGGTGTTTTTGAGCGGGTTGCTGCAAAGAGCAGCGGAACAGCCAGACACGTCTGAACCCGAGTTGGTGCAATATGTTTTCCTGAAAGAAGCTCGCAAGCGCCTGCTGGATATCTTGCCTTCGGTCGAGGCAATCGAGGTGATTGAAGCCGTCTCTCAGCATGTTGCTGAACGGTTAAATTGCACTCTAGCGGACTTCCGCGCCTTGCTGCTGTCACCCGATTTGCAGGCGGAAGCCGATCGGTATGGGCTGCGAGCGTTTGCTCGGATCACGGCTGAAATCTTACGGAGGCTGGGGGGAGACTACGAAGCTTTAGCTGATCAGTTCGATCATCCCCACGGGTCGGGAGTCCGTGACGCTGAACTGATTGATTTTCCCCTGGAAGACCTCGAATACGAAGTCGCTCAACTCATCAACTTCCCGCCCCTACAACCCTGTGAGTACGAATCTGCTACCATCACTGCCATTCTGGATCGCTTCGACTTCGAGACCGCCACGTTGGCTCAGGAAACTCGCCTGCTGGGACTGCGCCGCGAGTGGGTCATCCAACGCCGTCGCGCTGCTACCTGGGGCTACACCGAGCCTCTCAGCGCCGATTCTGAAGACCCCATCGGACTGGACATGATTGCTATTCCTGGTGGCAGCTTCACAATGGGAGCACCTAAGCGCGAATCAGAAAGCCTGGATAATGAACGTCCCCAACATGAGGTTACCCTTCAGCCTTTCTATCTCGCTCGCTATCCCATCACGCAGGCTCAGTGGCGGGTGGTGGCAGGCTATGACCAGCTCGACCGAGCGCTTGACCCCGATCCATCCCATTTCAAAGGCGCTAATCGCCCGGTGGAACAGGTGAGCTGGGACGATGCGCAAGAGTTTTGCAAGCGGCTCTCTGTTAGTACTGGCAAAGACTATCGGCTACCGAGTGAAGCGGAGTGGGAATATGCCTGTCGTGCGGAAACGAAGATGCCCTTTCATTTTGGCGAGACTATCACAACTGAGCTGGCGAACTATCGAGGAACGGACGAGAAGGAGTTCAATTGGTCAGGCTCCTATGCTCAGGGTCCCAAAGGCGAATATCGAGGAGCAACTACCGACGTTGGCGGTCTTCCCGCTAATCAGTGGGGGTTGCATGATATGCACGGCAATGTGTGGGAGTGGTGTGAAGACGACTATCACAGCAACTATGAGGATGCTCCTACCGATGGTCGTACCTGGGTTGAGCTGGATCGTGCAGAGGCGAATCGATTGCTGCGCGGCGGTTCCTGGTACATCAATCCGAGGTATTGCCGTTCTGCTTACCGCCTCAACGATACGCGCGATAACCGCAACGACAGTATCGGTTTTCGTGTCTGTTGCGTGCCGCCGAGGACTTTTTCTTAGCCCTTCAGCCCTTAGTCCCTTAGCGCTTTAATTTTCTTAGCCCTTTCTTGCTCGCCTTTGGCGATCCAATTTTTTATGACCCACTCTACTTCGGGCGAATTGCCCATCGTGCAAAAGACCTACGACCTGATCAAGTGGTATGTGCCCATTCTGAATCGGCTGCCCCGCGACCATAAGTTTGGGGTGGGCGATCGGATGATCGCCGCGCTCTACGACCTGCTGGAAGGCTTCGTGACAGCCCGCTATGCTCCTCAGAAGCTTGCTATCCTGCAACCCCTCACAGGCAAACTGGACATCCTGCAATACCAGACTCGCCTCCTGCTAGATTTTCAACTGATGGATGTCAAGCGCTACGAGTACGTCAGTCGGTTGCTGGATGACTTGGGACGACAGTTGACGGGGTGGTTGGGACAACAGCGCCAGCAGCCATGAAACGTTTTGGCAACCTGTATCCGCAAATTATCGCCTTTGAGAATTTGCTGGCGGCAGCGAAGCAAGCGCAGCGTCAGAAGCGCTATCGCGACCCGGTACTGGACTTTAACGACCACCTGGAATGCGAGCTACTGCAACTGCAACGAGAACTCCAGGCGCAAACCTATCAGCCAGGGACGTACAAAACCTTCGAGATTTACGAACCTAAGCGTCGGGTGATCTCGGCTGCGCCCTACCGCGATCGCGTTGTACACCATGCCCTGTGCAATGTGATTGTCCCAATCTTCGATCGCACGTTCATCACCACCAGCTACGCCAATCGTAGGGGCTATGGCTCTCACCGTGCCCTCAGGCAGTTTGTCAGCTATGCCCGCTCTAGTCGTTACGTCCTGCAATGCGATATCTGCAAATATTTTCCCAGCGTAGATATTGCCATTCTCAAGCAACTCATCCGCCGCAAGCTCAAGTGCAAAGAGACGCTGTGGTTGATTGACACGATTCTTGACAACCGTAGTGAAGGCGATAGCCCCATTGATTACTTCCCCGGCGATACCCTGCTTACCCCCCTGGAGCATCCTAAAGGTCTCCCGATCGGCAATCTTACCAGCCAGTTTTTTGCCAATGTGTATCTCAACGGCTTCGATCGCTACGTCAAAGAAACCCTCCACGTCTCGCAGTATGTGCGTTATGTGGATGATTTCTCTAGCTTCAGCGACGATCGTGCGTTTCTGCACGACTGCCGGGACAAAATCGAAGCCTACCTTGCCACCCTACGGCTCAAAATTCATCCCATCAAAAGTCAGCTCACCCAGACCCGCTATGGTGCTATTTTTGTTGGCTTTCGCGTGTTGCCGGATCGTATCCGAGTCCGTAACTACAACCTGCAAACTGGACGCAGGCGACTCAAGCGCCTTCAGGTTGACTATGCCAGTGGGCGGCGATCGGAGCATGATGTCGCCCAGAGCCTCCAGAGCTGGAACGCACACCTGGCACATGGCGATACCTGGCGGCTTCGGCAAAAGATTTTTCACAATTTAGAGCTACCGTACCCGTTAAAGTAGAGGTGGGGCGGGCAACAAAGCTGCTGCGCGGCGGTTCCTGGAACAACAATCCGAGGAATTGCCGTTCTGCTTACCGCAACAACAATACGCGCGATAACCGCAACAACAATATCGGTTTTCGTGTCTGTTGCGTGCCGCCGAGTACTCTTCATCGTCAGAGCTGGCTGGTGGGAATCAGTTGGGCGTACACGAAGAGTCCAGACCCGTTCCGGTGATGCCTCTGCATCCAAAAAGCCCCAGCGGTTGGATAGCTTGGTAGGATTCTCCGAAGAGTCATTCAACCGCGCCCTCTTGCAGCCTTTCCTCTTAACCGGATGATGACAAACGAAAGTACGGTGGCTGACAAACGGCTTGTGATTAGCCGTCAAACCCATCAAGGAAAATATTTTACCGAGCCGCTGGATGACAGCACTCGCCTCGACATAATGCTGATTCCCAGTGGCAGTTTCCAGATGGGGCAAACCGAGGCAGAGACAGCCGAGTTGATTCGCCAACTGGGTGAGGAAAAATATCAGGAGCTTAACTATGCCGATGAGTTGCCCAGACACAAAGTCACCATCCCCTCATTCTTTATGGCGCGTACTCCAATCACACAGTCCCAGTGGCGAGTGGTGGCAGGCTATGACCGCATCGACCAGAACCTAGACCCTGACCCATCTCATTTCAAAGGCGCTAACCGCCCGGTGGAGCAGGTAAATTGGGACGATGCCACCGAATTTTGCCAGCGGCTCTCGCAACGGACAGGACGCACCTATCGCCTGACCAGTGAGGCGGAATGGGAATATGCCTGCCGTGCTGGCACCACCACGCCTTTCCACTGTGGTGAGACTCTCAGCGACGAACTGGCGAACTACGCTGCTCAAGATAGGGAGATTAGCGGCACTCTGTACCAAGGCACATACGGGCGCGGTCTTCTAGGGCAATACCGTGAAGAAACGACAGAAGTGGGACAGTTCCCCGCGAACCCGTTTGGCTTGTACGACATGCATGGTAACGTCCTGGAGTGGTGTGAAGACGACTATCACAGCAGCTATGAGGATGCCCCTGCCGATGGTCGCGCCTGGGTCGATCTGGATCGTACAGAAACTCGTCGAGTGCTGCGCGGCGGTTCCTGGTTCGGCACTCCGTGGAATTGCCGTTCTGCTTGCCGCGACGACTATTCGCGCGATCGCCGCCTCAGCAATTTCGGTTTTCGTGTCTGTTGCGTGCCGCCGAGGACTTTTTCTTAGCCCTTCAGCCCTTTAGCCCTTAGCGCTTTAATTTTCTTAGCCCTTTCCTTCCCCCATTCCTGGGAGGTAAAACTTTTCAATGATTGGCGAAACGTCCTACCGCTGCGTACGCTTCCTGGTTGTAGCCGCGTTCAGCTATTCAAGCGGACAAAACGGGAAGTGGGTAGCTAAGTTTTTGTTGACTTGCCGCTTGAGACGTTCCGCGAAGGCTTTGAGAAGGCTTTGAGAAGGCTTTGAGAATATTGGACAAGAAAGGCTCAAACCTTCTAGCAGCAATTATATTAGGCTCTCAGACCGACTTGCGAGTAGCTCCTGAAGGCCGATCGAGCACTTCCGTAATGGTTCCTCGAAGTTCCTCGAAGCGGGATGGCGTGGCACTGTAAATTTTTTCAGTCAGACCCAAAAGTCAGTCGTTGCTTTCCTTTAGCCAAGCGCCTTCGCAATGGCAGCCCCTAAGCGATCGAGCGTTTGCTCTTTAGCAAAATCAGCCGCAGCTCTGGCAGACTCAGCCAGAATTGTGTCTGTGTTGGGAGTAAGCTTCAGCGCACCACCCAGATAGCCCAAAGCCTTGCAGTAGTAATCAGAGAGGTTGGTTGATGCCAGCCGCTTTACTGTTTGGTGATCACCGCTCTGAAAGGCTGTCAGGGCTTTGCTGTGAAGCTCAGTTTCAGGCTTGCCAAGCGTTTCAAGGATTGCATTCACCGCTTGATTAACTTTTTCTAGAGTTAATTCCGTTGTTTGGGTTGCTTGCATTGTCTCCTTCCTCCGATTATTTCCAGTTTTCAAAGTTTTCAGCTTCCACCTGAGAGGCATAAAGCTTTTCCCAGTTTCGGTCTAGATGTTCCTTGACAATCCGTGAGACAAAACCGATCGCATTATCCCGATCATAGTGCACCCCAACCCGCAGCAAAGCCAGGTTTTGCTTTCCCAACGAAATATAATTCAAAGCTTTGCGCTCTGCGGATGGTGCTAAAGCAATATCTCGCAGAGGGCTGGGGGGAATGTTATTAAGTTCCTGTTTATAAGGAGGCAGTATTTCAATCCCCTGATGAACGACAATTTCGCCCCATGCCTGAAGTGACATTTCTCTTGCCGTAGCATCCTTTCGAGCTAAATCAAGATAGTAGTCCCTGTTTCTCCCCAACCACCCCCTTACATATTGGGTAATCAAAGTTTTTTCTGAATCGCCTGAGCATTCCCTGAAAGCTTCGATTCTTTCAGAGTCTTGAGGTGAGACATAGTAGTACGAAATTATGAACCTTTCAGCCATTAGTTCTGGCAATTCTATATTTTCGTCCATTCTCTCACTCAAAGCCGAAAATTAATTCTATAAAAATTTAGCATGTTCTATAAAATTGTGATAAATTACCTCCTGGAAAGGTAGAACTTCGATCGATCCTGAACATTCACGCGCGAAGTTCCTCGAAGTCTCCACGCAAGACTGGGAACCGTCAGAATCCCTTTAGCAGGAATAACCCAAATGTCTCAACCCCTTAACAGTATTGACTCTTCAGCTTCGATCCCCGATTTGCGAGTGCTTCCAGGTAATTTGCGGGAATTTCCCGGAAGCGCTGCGGGAAATTCCCGCAAATGGACAAGCCCTCAATCGTCCCGCGCGATCGCTGAAATTCTGGTGCCAGATCCATCGGTGCCAAACAGCGTCGATAATTTTCGCCGCAACGTGACCAACTGGTATCCCGTCATCAGAGACGCTTACTGCTGGCTACCTGAATCAGACCTCAGAACTGGCTCCGGCAAGGGCACTCGCTATACACCCTTCTGCTGTGAACAGATGGAAGCCTTGATGAATGCAACCGCTCAAGGTAGCTACGGGGATTGGATTGCCTCTGTCCACCAGGATCATGCGGAGGACTATGCAACGTATCAAGCTCAAGCTGTCCAAACGCCCTTGCAGCCAGCGATAACGGCTCTTGATGGTGAACTGATTGACACTGTATCCACTGTTCCGGCATCCACTGTTCCGGCTAGTCAATTAGTGACCTTTAATGAAACCTCTTATCGGGTTGGCGGTTCGCTTGTGAATGTCAACGTTGGCGCACTCAACATCACTGTGCAAGCGGCTGATACGTCTCCGATTCAGGCACAGACGCAGTTTTACGAGGATTTAGCTGCTCAAGCTGCTTCGGTCTTGAATCAAGGCTTTACCGCTGAGGCTCAAGCTGAGTATGTCGAGGCGAAGGCTCAGGTTGGCAACGCGATCGCAGGCATGAAGGCGAATGCTCTACTCAATCTTGTCCGGCAGCAGCAAACCGAACCAGCGCCGGGAAAGCCATCCGAAAGCGAAAACTCTGGCTCTGTGTCGTAGCGGTTGCTGCCCTTATGACAGTTCTTGCCTCTCAACGCCTGACTGTCACTGTCAAACTTGCCAGTCCTCCACCCTCTATCGGAGTCCCCCATGAGTGAATTTCTGCAATTTCTCATCCCGGATCGTGATTATGGTTACTTGTTCCCTCATAGCCGCTCTGTTGCCGCCTTTGGAGCCATGAGCGAGTACCACATTACGAAGCATCGCCCTCACTTAACCGAAAGAGTCCACTTTATCAAAAGTGCTGGCAATGGTGCCGATCACGTCATGCGCGTTTTTTATACCTTCAGCGGTTTGTTGCTCCTATCTGATCTGGTCGGATCGGCTCAAGCCGTGCAACTCAAACAAGCGCTACTTGACCATGCCCAACGTCAAGCACAGGCACCGGGAGCGCTAGTGCCCGCTCATGGTAGCGGGATGAGCTATACACAGCCACAAGTCCAGCCTACTGGACATTACGACTCGACCTACGCACAACCTGGACAGTCTCAGCAATGGGGACAGCCTGCGATCCACCAGCCGGGACAGCTTGTGCCCAACGCCCACGGTTATTTGCCCGTGCAACAACCCTATGGACAGCCACAGCCTTATGGACAGTCTGGACAGACTGATCCAGCACACCAGGTGGCAGCAGCCTTAGCACCGTATGTCGATCGCAGCGTTGATCGTACTGTCTCTCGGCATCTGGGCGCGGTTCAAAGCCAGCAAGAGCAAGCATTACAGCTAGTAGACGGCGTAGCAAACACCATGCTCAGAGTCCAAGAGCAAACGGCTACCCACATCTCACGGGCATACGAGCAAGCGGCCGGCAATCCCAACGTAGAGCGATCGACACCGGATGTCTTGCTGTTGCAGCAGCGATCACGGTCAGGGTGGTGGCAAGAAAATGATCCCTGGTTCGCCCTGCTAGTCGGTGTCAGCCTTGCCACGGTGATCGGCGTGGGCACCTGGCTC
>JBBSCL010000001.1:0-33074 GCA_038250345.1 Leptolyngbyales cyanobacterium | reverse complement strand
GCTTTTTTTGGGAGTCTGGCAGGGAACCCGTGAAAACCGCCAAGGCTACTGGCTGCGCTGGTGGGATGAGCAGGGGAATTTACTCCTGTGGGGCACAGAACAGATAGAACGCCTAGCCGCTCAATTACGAGCCGCTGGAATTGAACCAGACCTATAGGTAACATGAGTCCTCTCACGATTAAAGAATTAACCGATGCGATCGGAACAGGCATTACTCCCCGGATGGTGCGGCATTATCATCAGTTGGGGTTGATGCCTCAGCCAGAACGATCGCCCGGAAATTACCGCCTTTACACTCAACAGGATGTGCAACGGCTCAAGCGCATCATGGCGTTGAAGAAACAGGGATTTCAACTGACGCATATTCAGAAATTGCTGGAAGCCGATTTAGCCAGCGAAACGCCTGAAATTCTGTTGACTCAGTTATATCGGCAATACCAAACAGTGATGCAGCAGATCACCCAGTTACGCCATACGGCAACGGCACTCGAACGGCTGTTGGGGCGCGATCGCCACTGTCAGGCAACGCAGGCAGAAGCGATCTCCCGATTGAAACAGTTAGAAGCCGAGACTCAAACCAGTCTGGATAGCTTTGAGCATCTGTGGAATGAAATGGATACAGAAGTGCATCAGCATCCCGAAGTCTTCCAGGAATCGCTGCACTGGCTGTTGCCCGACTTAAGCGATCGTTCTGAAATTGAAGTCGATTTGTTGTCTCGCTTAGTGTTGGCGTGTGGCGATGTCAGCCTGGTATCTTTTGTCCGGTTGAGCCGGGATGCGATCGCGGTCAGTCGAGAGGTTTTGAAAGCAGGCTGCCAAATTGTGGCGGATGTTCCCGCCGTCACCAGCGCGCTCGATCAACCGCGTCTGCGCCATCTGGGCTGCGACATTGCCACACTGATCGATGATCCGCATATTACCAATGCTGACGAGGCAGAGCAGGCATTTTGGCAGCAGCAACTTTGGCAAGAACGCTTGCAAGCCTGTAAATCTGGCTGTATTCTCGTTATTGGCTATGCGCCATCGGTCTTGCTGACTGTTTGTAAAGCGATCTCGCAACAGCAGATTCAGCCTGCATTAGTAATAGGAATGCCGATCGGGTTTAGCCATGCGCCGATCGCCAAGCGTCAGTTGATGCGCTCTGGAGTTCCCTTCATTACCATTGAGGGAACGATTGGCGGTGGATTATTGGCAGCCACCGCGCTCAATGCTTTGGCAGAATCGCTGATTGCTAAACCCGATTGCCACTGCTACTTGAGTCAGCCGTAAGGTTACCTCATGGGAGAAAGATAAGCGCCATTTCTCTTTTGAATCAACGATGTTTTAAACGATATTTTATGAGATTATTTCTCAATAAAATGTTGATTGGGGGTAAATTATGGCGATCGTCATTTCATCACAAGCTTACTCAAATCTTTGGGACGAAGCCAACGCCGCACCCCAACACATTGACCCCTTAGATCAATTGGATGTCAGTTGGAGCTTTCCCCCTACGCTAGGAAAGGGATTTGTGCGCGAGATTGAGTTACGCGAGGGGTTGGAATTGCAGGTGATGGATTATCAACTCCACAACGGCTTGAGGCGGAAATTTGACGAGCACGAGCACCCAATCCAGTGTGGCTTTCTGCTGGCAAGCAATTTCCAGATTAAGAACAAAGAGGAAGTCGTGACTCCAGGACACTACTGATTCTGTGGCAGTGGTTTAGCGCCGGGCGGATTATATGAAGAATCTGCCCAACAGTCGATGCTCCAAATCAATGTTCATATTTCCGCTACCCTGTTTCGCTCATTTCTTGCCAAACCTGGCAGAGACATTGATCTGGAATCGCTGCATTTACTCAAGCAACCTAATCAGAAATACTACTATCGTTATGGCACGATCACGACAGAGATGCAGATTGCGGTACAACAACTGCTGCGCCGATGCTATCAAGGAACGGCGAAACGTATCTATCTTGAAAGCAAAGTATTGGAACTGCTGGCGCTGATGGTGGAGCAGGAAATTGAGCTGCGGCTGGGGAAAACCCATCCCCCTGCGTTGAACCTGGATGATCTGGATCGAATTTATCAAGCAAAGACTATCTTGCTGCAACGGTTAGATCATCCGCCCTCATTAATGGATTTGGCTCGTCAGGTGGAGCTAAACGATTGCACCCTTAAGCGAGGGTTTCGCCAGGTATTTGGCAAGAGTGTGTTTGACTATCTGCATGACTACCGCTTAACGCAAGCAAGTTGGCTGTTGGTAACTGGGGAGATGAGTGTGGCAGAAGTGGCGCGGGAAATTGGCTTTACTCACCGAGGACACTTTTCATCTGCCTTCAAAGAAAAGTTTGGAATTACGCCCAAAGCTTACGCGATCGCTCATAAAAAAAGCCAACTGATCTAAAAAATTCCGGCTAGGGATCAAAAAATTCCGGCTAAGGATCAAACCTGGCTACCATCCTGCTCTACTTCACAGTGATCTTCTTGAGATATATTCTTGATAACTGTTGCGTGTGTGAGTGTGAGTGGTATGGCATTTCCATTTCGGTTGAGTGTGTTGGTTAGCGCTGCTTTAGTGTTGCTCTCTCCATCTGCACAAGCAGAGACAATCAATGTCTCTCGTGTTCGTGATCTGAGCCATCCGGCAACAACGGTGAAAGACTGGCTGGCACAAGTGGAAGCAGCAACCGTGCAGGTGACAGGTGTGAAGCTAAATCGCACCGATACGGGACTGGAAATCACCCTAGAAACCGCAGAAGGCAAACCCTTACAGGTGGATGCGACCAAATTTCGCACGGAGGGTAACAGCCTAGTTGCTGATATTCCCAATGCAGTGCTGGCGTTAACCGAGGTCCAGGCATTTACTGCTGAGAATCCAACTCAGGAAATTGCCAGTGTGCAGGTGGTGCAGCAGGATGTCAATAGCATTCGGGTGCGCGTTACCGGAACCAATGCCCTGCCCAAACAAGAGGTGACGCTGAAAGCCGCAGGACTCGCGTACAGCCTTAACCCGGAAGCAGAAGAACCCGATGAGGAGATTGTGGTCACGGGAGAACAAAACCGCTACTGCAAACAATGTGTCACCGTGCTGTCACGTTGCGCTACAGTTCAGCGAGGTTTAAAGCCTGGTTGCCTGCTCACTGGTGGGGGCTAGAAATTAATGCGATACTTTCTTGTTAAGAGTTCTCTGTTTCTCAGTTGACCTGACATTGCCCTATGACTGTCAGCATTTCCCAACCTGCCTACGATGAGTTGTTTGATGAAATGGAGAGCGTCGAGCCGACGTATCATCCAGATCCAGCCGATGATCAGGACTTTATGGGTAAATTTCCGCCCATCATGGGTCAAGGCTATTGGCGCACGATCCAGTTGCGAGAGGGGCTGGCACTGACGCTGGGTCATCTCCAACTGCGCGATCGCGTCCAGTCTGCCCAGCCATAAGCGCCAGAAGAGTATCTAGAGTTCCACCTGCATTTGGCGGGAAGCCATGAGAATGATGGCGACCTGCTGGGGGCGAAGCAATACTGTCTATATGGTAGTGGAGTGATGCCCAAAGCGACCTTTGAGTTATTGGATCAGCAGCCTTTTCTAGAAGTGCTGGTTTTCATGCGAAGGGACGTGCTGCGATCGCTTATTGGCGACTCAGAAGGGGAACTGCCCACTGCCTTACAGCCTTGGGTGCGACCACTGGAGCAACCGCGCTATAAACAGTTTGGGACGGAAACTCCGGCAATGCAATCGGTTGCACGGCAAATGTTGCGGTGTGAGTTTCAAGGGATGCCGAAGCGGATGTTTTTGGAGGGCAAATCGCTAGAACTTCTGGGGCTGGCGGCAGCAGCAGAGATGGCACGGCAGGAGGGCGACCCTGACGGTATCGGCACAGCGCGCCGCAGGGTGCAACCCGATGCGCTCGATCGCATTCACCATGCCAGAGATATTTTGCGGCAACAGTTGGACAACCCTCCTAGTTTGGGGGAACTGGCACGGCTGATTGGCTTGAATGAATGCACCCTGAAGCGGGAATTTCGCCAGGTGTTTAGGACAACGGTGTTTGGTTATTTGCATGACTATCGCATGAATCAGGCGCGAGAAGCATTGCAAATAGGCGATTGGACGGTGGGAGAAGTTGCCCACATGGTGGGTTATACCAATCTTCCGGCGTTTAGTCGCGCCTTTAGCAAACGATTTGATATCAACCCACGGGATTGTCACTAAAAAATTCCGTTTGACCAGAGTGGGAATCGTGTGCAGGGCTGTGGAGGAGTGATCGGGAAAGGCGGCGACTCCTTGCGGGTAACTCGAAGAGATCGCGGTTATGCTGTGATCGAAAGTGTTTGATCAACAACCGGAACATTGGGGTTTAGCACGATGGTCATTCAAAATCTCGACTTACCGATGGTTCATATTAAAGAACTGTGCGATCGCTGGCAGATTGTCGAATTCGCGCTGTTTGGATCAGTCCTACGAGAGGACTTTCAACCCACCAGCGACATTGATGTATTAATCACGTTTGCGCCCAATGCTCGAAAGGGCTTGCTGACTCTGGCTCGGATCAAGCACGAATTAGAGGATTTGCTGGAGCGAAATGTGGATCTTTTAACCAAGAAATCGATTGAGCAAAGCCATAACCTCGATCGGCGCTCCACCATTTTGCAATCGGCTCAAGTGCTCTATGTCGCGTGATCAGCAGTCCATTCAAGATATATGAAATGCCGTTCGTCAGGATATTCCTGAATTAATTGCGTTGCTACAGCCCCTGCTGTCCTAGGGACGGTTTGGCAAAAAATTCCGTTTGAGCAAACAAGAAATTCCGTTTGAGCAAACTAGCGATCGCCTATACCTCACCACTTGACCGTAAGCTACTTGAGAAAGATTTGTATTAAGTGGGTGTGTGGTGATGAGACACGAATTGCGATTGCTCTTTTTAGCAGGTGTGTTTTCAGTTATGGGAATGCGATCGGCGTGGGCAGAGCCAACGACTCGAATTCGCGATCTGGCTCGTCCGGCAAAAAGTGTGACGGAATGGATAGCACAGGTAGAAGCCGCCAATGCTCAAGTTACTGCCGTGAAAGTCAACCCAACTGCTGCGGGGCTGGAAATCATTCTGGAAACCCAGGACAACCGCTCCCTACAAGTGGATGCCAGCAAATTTAGAGCCGAAGGCAATAGCCTGGTTGCAGATATTCCCAATGCGGTGCTGGCATTGCCAACTACTCAACCCTTCAATGTTGAGAACCCCACTGAGGAAATTGCTAACATCCGCGTGGTGCAAGTGGATGCTAACAGCATTCGGGTGAGCGTAACCGGAAAAACCGCACTGCCCAAACAAGACGTGACGCTGAAAGCCGCAGGACTTGCCTATAGCCTCAACCCGGAAGCGGACGAACCCGATGAAGAAATTGTGGTGACGGGCGAAGGACAGCAGGGCTATCGTGTGCCGAATAGCTCAGTGGGAACGAGAACCGACACGCCCTTACGAGATATTCCCCAGTCGATTCAGGTGGTGCCGCGACAGGTGTTGCAAGATCGTCAAGCAAGAAGCATCACAGATGGATTGGAAAACGTCAGCGGCGTAACCTCAGTTTCTACCACAGATGGAAGTAGAGACTACTTTACGATTCGAGGCTTCGAGGTATATTCTAACTCTCTGGTAAACGGACTTCCCGATCCACAAATTTCTTCAGATGGTAGCTTTGTCAATGTAGAACGGTTAGAAGTGTTAAAGGGACCTGCCTCCGTTTTGTATGGCGACACTGGATTCAGTGGCATTGGCGGCACTGTCAACTTTGTGACGAAACAGCCACTGCGCGATCCGTTTTACGAAATCAGCACGACTATTGGTAGTTTTAATGACTATCAAGGGACAATCGATCTCTCTGGACCGTTAAATGATTCTAAAACTGCTCTCTACCGCTTCAATGCTGGTTATCGGAGTACTGAGATCTTCGAGAACGGGGAGCGGCAGAGTTGTCAGGCGCGATCGCGTTCCTCAGAACCGATTATCTTTTGAGAATTGGGTGACCGTGATCAACCGAGATAGTGATAATGACCTGGCGGATGCCCTGCTTCGCCGCATCGGCGGTCAACGTGCGGTTAGATCTGCCCTCGCTTTATTGGGGGTAAACTCAAACAGTTATGAGCAGGTAGATGGATCAGGATTATCTCGACACAATCGGGCGAAGCCATCGACCTTTGTGACGCTGCTGAGAGAAATGTATACCCATGATGAAAGTGGGCTGTTTTATCACTCTTTATCAGTAGCCGGGGTGAATGGAACCTTACGAAATCGCTTCCGCGATCCCCCCGTTCAAGGTAGAGTTTATGCCAAAACCGGAACCTTACAAGGGGTGAAGGCATTGTCTGGCTATCTGGAGAATGCTGACCATGGCACGATCGCCTTTAGCATTGTGGTCAATCCGCCTGGTCAATCCGCTCAAGTGATGACGCAAGCCATTGATCAGATTGTGCTGCAAACTGCCCAAGTGACTCGCTGTAATTAAGCTGCGCTTCAATCAAGTTGCCCAGAGCAAACGACCTCCCCAAGCCAGGACTAAGGTGAAGACGATTGCGGCGATCGCCTGTCGTGCCATCAACCCCAGCGCAAACTTGAGCGACTGTTCACGGGCAATCGTTAGCGCCGTGACTAAACAAGGCAACAACACACCTGCTAAATAAACGCCTGTGAGGATTTGCAGCGGAGACAATCCACTGGCTGCGTTCGGTTCAGCAAACAGCAGCAAGCCATCTTTGCGAATGGATGCCAAAATTACAGGCAATGCTGCATCCGGTGGTAGGTCAAATAACCGCATTGCCGGATTGATCAATCCGCTCAAGGCATTCAAAACACCCAGCCAGTCGAAGATAGAAGCAATCAATGTGATGATCAGGAAAATGGGGATGGCATTGGTGAAGAACTGATTGAGTGTCCCCTTCGCCTCGCGCCAGATCGCTGACCACTGGGGAACTTCCAGAAAGGCGCGACGTTCGATCACCAGCGTATTTTGTGGAGAACGAGCCGCTTTTGGTGCAACCAGACCCGTGTAAATTAACGTTGTGATGACCAGGTAAAGCAAATAGGGAATCACCAGATAGGGTAGATTTGCCGCGCTAAATACTCCCAGCGTGGCACCCAATTGATAAGAACAAGCTGAGCCAAAGGCAATCGCCGAAATGCAAGTCTTACGAGAACAACTGGAGCAAGCACGGGTACTAATCACGGCTGGCACATTACAGCCAAAACCCATGATCACACGCACCAAATCGCGCCCCGATAAGCCAAACGGACGCAACAGCGGATGCAGGGCGATCGTAATTCGTTCGACTAAACCGCTGGCTTTGTAAGCCCCTAGAAACAGAGCGTAGAGAATGACTGTCGGCACTGCCCAGACAAACAGCAGCGGTCCCATCGTCACCAATCCATAGCGTCCAATCAGGATCTCTTTGAGTAAGGGCGGCAAGCCAGAGAGGGCTTCTAGGGTTGGTTTGACCAATCCCTGAACCAGCGGATCGGCAAACGCCGCAAAGCTATTGGCAGACCAGACAGCCAGGATGGCAGGGAGCAGCAGTAGGGCGATCGCCAACAGCCAGCCAACGTGGGGATGCTCCAACAATGTGGGACGGGGTTCAATGATCCAACCCGCAGGCGTGGGTTGCCATTGACTGGGAAAAACTGACGGCTCATGCATTGCCGCTAAAATTTCGTCACGCTGCGCGGCGGTCAGATGTCTCGCATCGACTGGAACAAACGCTAGATTGGAGGTCTGTTCCCAGCGTCGGATCACCTGACATGTAAAATCTGAGGGTGCAACTTTGTCCCAAAACGGGATGACAACGATGCCCCGCTTACCCACCACTAAAGGCAACAAATCCGCTAGGTCTTCATCGACATGAGTGGCTTTGACCACCAGCAACACCGTGTCATATGCCTGCAATTGTTCCAGTGCGACTCGTGTTGTGGCAGTGTCAGAACGATACAAGATGCCGGGAGTATCCACAAAAGTAACCCCATCTCCGGCATAGGTTTCGCAGTCAACGGTTGAGCCGCGAAAGTTGGTGCTGTAGGGAGAATGTCCAGTCAGGGAGGCAATCAGTTGAGACTTACCGGTGCTTTCTTTGCCGATCAGGACGATCGAGCGTTGGGTAGAAGGGCTAAGGAGGGGCATGGGGGATTAATCCAAAATCTAAAATCTAAAATTGCTTCAGCAGATGCAGTCGTTCTCGCAGCAGGAAAGGTCGTCGAGAAACATGCCCTCCTGACGATAGATTTCTAGAGGTGTCGTATCGATGCCAAGACGATGGGCGATCGCATTTGCCACCACTGCAAAGCGTTGACGAAACTTGTAGATAAAACAAAAGATCACATTGTCATGACGCACCGAAGAACCCACAACAAACAATCCAGAGGTCAAGGTGGATTCATCTTCATCAGTTAGTCTGGCATAGCCTTCAGACCAATTAAACAGCGGGGCGATTTGCTTCAAGCTGCCCTCAAACCCAGTGCAGAGGATAGGTTGAGTGGATGTCACCCACTTGTTGTATTCGCTGTAAACAGCGTAACCGCCCGGAACTACCTGCACATTTTCGATCGCCACATTCCCAATCAGTTCTAATCGCCCAGTGGAATAACACAACTCGATTCGTTGCTGCGTGTAAGGAGACAGAGAAATACTGGGGTCAGAATCTGGGTTTGCCCAGGTTCCAGCCCGGTCTAACACCTTAACTTTTTTCCCCAGCGCCACTAGATTCGCTGCTGCATCCATACCACTTTCATACCCGCCAATCACGACAAATTCATCTCCTTGAAGTTCTGTCCAGGAAGACACTTGGGAGTTATGCAGACATAAATCTGCACCCGGAAAAGGAGTCAGGTTAGGATACTGAAACTCACCCGCTGCCCAAATTAAAAACCGGGTTTTGAGAATGCCATCGGGGACGTGAAGCAGAAACCCTTGATGCTGGGGTAAGGGTTCAACGTTCTGGACTGCAACGCCTGTGTAGACGGGCAGTTTGAAGTAGTCGGCAACGGTTTCTAGATACTGGGCGTATTGCGTACCACTCAGGTGTTCTCGTCGGAAGCTGATCGCAGGGGAGGTTTTACGGGCGATCGCATTCAAGTCGAGATGCCCAAAGCCGTGGCTGGGAAAGGATGGGGTGATAAAGTGCATCTCCTGGGGCCAGCGTCGGAAGGACTCGCCGATCTGATGCCGTTCCAAGATGGCAAAATTTTCCAGACCCAAGTCTTGCAACACAACTCCAACTCCAATCCCCGCCGCACCGGCACCGACGACAATGACATCAAACGCTTCCGGCTTTTTCATGAGGAGCAGTGAGTAAACTTAATTGATAATGATAATCATTCTATATTTTTTCCTTTAACTTGAACAGGACGACCAGACAAACAATTCGCCTCGCTGCCCTCCGGCTGCTAAGTGTCGTCCATTAAGGTGCCATGCGAGACAAGAAAAGCCTTCCTCTGCGCCTTCAAGCACCTGCACCGCTGACCGTGCTGCTTGCCATAAGATGATCCAGCCGTCGTCCGAAAGCGAGGCAAGAAGCCCACTCTTGGGTTGAAATGCCACATCCAGAACATTGCCGCTGTGGAGATCCAGCACCCAGCTATCCCAGCCTGCTGGGGTTTGCGTCCACATCGTCACCAGTTCACGAGTGGCGGCTGCCAGAATGGGAGGCAAGTCAGCCGAGGGTGGCAGATCTGCCCATGCTAACTGTCGGATTTTTCCAGGAAATCCGCGCATCAAAGTTGGGAGGTCATTCTCGTCGGTCGGTTCACGCTGGAGGTGTTGCGCCTTTGACCAGTCCAGTACACCGATGCTGTGGTCATGAACCGCGCAGGCGAGATAGGAACCATCGGGAGACCAGGCGATCGTACTGGCTGGAGAGGTCACTTCCCACTGATACAGTCGCTCACTCCAATTATGAGCATTCCAAATGTGGATATTGCTTTTAAGGGCGATCGCCAAGTGCTTTCCATCCGGTGACCAGCGAATATCCTGAGAACTGGCAATCCCTGCCAGGCTGGTTACTCTTTCAGACTGCTCCGCGTCCCAAATTTGCACCGTTTTCCCCTGACTAAACGCCAGATGATTGCAGGTCGGATTCCAGACTAGGCGATCGACCCAGGAGCCACATTCAAGGTAATCAGCAACTTTGGGGATATCTCCATCCATCTGCCACAGCGTAATGTTGCCAGCTTGCCCACCCGTTGCCAGCCACTTGCCGTCAAACGAAAAGGCTAAAGCATCAATGGATTGTCCGGTTGGCTCACACAGAGACGCACCGACACCCTTGCTCAGCAAATACACTTCCCCCGCACCAGAGGCAGCCGCTAAGGTATTGCCAATCGGTGACCAGGCGATCGCTGTCACATAATCTGACAAGACTTCTTTAGCGCTCAACTCCAGGATGGATTTTAGGTTCATGCTTGGTGCCTGTTAGTTTCGTTGATTTATCGATGCCACTGGGTTTGTCCATTGGGTTGGTCAACGAGGATAATTCCTGCGGCTTGCAGTTCGTTGCGGATGCGATCGCTTTCTGCATAGCGTTTTTCCTGCCGTGCCTGTTGCCGTTGATGGAGTAGTGATGCAATCCAAACAGCATCAGGCTCCGGTGCAGAAGACGTTTCTCTACTGGCTTCCAAGCCGAATACTTGAGCCAGTCGGGTGAGAGTCTGCAATGAAGTTTGTAGCTGTATGTCAGAGAGTTCTTTTTCCGATTGATATTGGCGCAGATTAAACTCTCGTTTGATCGATTTGGCTAGCTCAAACAGCACTGCCAATCCAGCCGCTGTGTTGAAGTCATCATCCATTGCGGTTTGGAAACGGTTGACTGATGCTGCATTGAGTTCACTAGGGATTGGCATCTGAGGTGATCGATTCAATTGCGGCAAATCCAATGCCAGCGAGTCTTGGAGCGTTTGCCAACCATTCTCGGCGGCGGTAATTGCCACCTTCGTAAAATCCAATGGCTTCCGGTAGTGGGCTTGCAGCACAAATAGCCGAATCACCATTGGGTCAACTGGCTGCGGATACTCTGACCATTTGCCATCCAGCAAATCTTGAATCGTGGTGAAGTTACCGAGAGACTTAGACATCTTCTCGCCATTCACCGTCACCATGCCGTTGTGCAACCAGTAACGGGCTAAAGGTTTACCCGTCAGCACTTCCGACTGAGCGATTTCATTTTCATGGTGCGGAAACACCAGATCGCCACCGCCCCCATGAATATCGATCGTTTCTCCCAGCCGTGCCCGGATCATGGCAGAACATTCGATCTGCCAGCCCGGTCGTCCCTTGCCCCAAGGCGAATCCCAGGCAGGTTCACCGGGTTTTGCCGCTTTCCACAGGGCAAAGTCACAAGAATCTTGCTTTTTCTGCGCCGGATCATCGGGGTCAACTCGTCCACCCGCCCCGGACTGCATCTGCTCTAGCTGTCGTCCAGAAAGTTTGCCATACTCCGCAAACTGCCGCACGCTATAGTAGACATCGCCATTGACGGCATAAGCATAGCCTTTCTCTTCTAATGCTTGAATCAATTGATGAATCGCTGGAATATGCTCCGTGACACGGGGATATTCATCTGCATCCAGAATATTTAACTGTCGAACATCTCGAAAGTAAGCCGCAATATAGCGATCGGAAATGGCTTGCATCGAACTGCCTTCCGCCTTTGCCCGATTCAAGATCTTGTCATCAATATCCGTAAAGTTTTGCACATAGCGAACTTGGTAGCCACGCCATTGCAAATATCGCTGCACTACATCCCAGCCAATGTAAGAGCGGGCATGACCCAAATGGCAGTCGTCGTAGACCGTTACGCCACAGCAATACATCGTGACCTTACCTGATTCAAGGGTCGCAAACGGCTCTTTGCAGCGATTTAGGGTGTTGTAGACGGCGAGGCTCATAGCAAAATTAAGGCTGTTAGTTTTCGGGTAACGTTTGCAGCTATCATGCAGAATGATTATCATTCTCATTTTAGCATGGACAGCCACAGTATTCCTGCTCCGCCAACACCCTGGTCACAACAGCTTATTGAGCCAGCGATCGATGCAAGCGTCTACATTCACTCGCTGACCAACGTGATTGGCGATGTGCGAATTGGGGCGCAGGTTCACATCGCGCCGGGGGTCTCGATTCGGGCAGATGAGGGGATGCCATTCTACATTGGGTCAAATGTGAATATTCAGGATGGTGCGGTGATTCATGGCTTGGAGCAGGGGCGAGTCACTGGAAATGATGGTGAACCTTACTCTGTTTGGATTAGTGACAATGCCTCCATTACACACATGGCGCTCATTCATGGGCCGGCTTATGTGGGGAACGGCTGCTTTATTGGCTTCCGCTCCACGGTATTCAACGCCAGTGTTGGGGATGGCTGTATTGTCATGTCCCATGCCTTGATTGAGAATGTCGAAATTCCGGCAGGTAAATACGTGGCTTCCGGATCAGTGATTACCTATCAGCAACAAGCCGATCGCTTACCCGATGTTCAAGAAATAGATTCAACGTTTGCCCGTCATGTGATCAGCGTTAATCAAAAACTTCGGCAGGGATACCTGTGCGCTGATGATAATGTGTGTATTGCCGCAATCCGAGATGAATCAAATGGACACTCTGATCGTTCGCAAAGTAATGGATCTAGCAACGGTCATCGATCCTCTTTGCCTTTAAACCCTGAAGCGTTAGCCTGGATTCGCAGACTGCTAAACCAGGGATACCACATTGGAGTAGAACAGGCGGATGCCAGGCGATTTCGAGCAAATTCCTGGTCTGATTGTGGATTAATTAAAACAACTCGCGAGGCGGAGGCGATCGCTGTTATTGAAGATTGTCTGCATGAACAGCCTGATCAATATATCCGCTTGTTCGGCATTAATCCTAAAACGCGACAGCGCGGCAGTGAGATGGTTATCAAACATTTGAAGGAAAGATGAAGGAGTTGAAGGAGTTGTATCATTTCCATTACCTCATCACCGCTTTACCGCTTCACGCTTTAGCGAGTTGAACAGTATTGAAAAAACAACTTCTGACTCCAGTGTGACAGGCAATATGACCCACTTGCTCAATCTTCAACAGAAGCGTATCCGCATCACAGTCGTAGTAAAACGCTTTAACTTTTTGAATGTGTCCAGACGTTTCACCTTTGTGCCAAAGTTCAGCGCGCGATCGGCTCCAGTAGTGTGCCTCACCTGTTTCTAATGTTCTCTGAATTGCTTCGCGGTTCATCCATGCCATCATCAGCACGGCATTGTCTTGATGGTCTTGAGCGATAGCTGGAATCAATCCCATCTTATTAAATCTCAATTGTTCGATCCAAAGTAGATTCTGGTTCATCGTCATGACCGGGTAAGACAATTATTCAAACTTTGAATGAGAAAGAGTGAATCTAATTTGCGCCCAATCAATACTATCTGATTTTTGGGAGCAGTCGTCCACTCACTATCGTCAAGGGTGAAGCGCTTACCGCTGAGTTGAAATAAATGGCGTTTAGGACTTTCGACAAACCAGAGAATGCCCTTTGCCCGAAACACAGTGTCGGGAAGCCGATGATCGAGGAACTGTTGAAATTTTTTGATGGCTAGGGGGCGATCGCTCTGGAATGATACCGACATAAACCCATCATGATTGAGATGTTTGGCATTGGGTGCGGGTGCTGTTAGCGTTTCCACGGCAGAACCTAATTCAGCAAGATTGACATCTAGAATCAACGAGAGCGGCACCCTGCCATATTCAGAGCGCAAAATTCTGGCGTTTTCTTTAATCGAGCGGATATTATTTTCCAATGCGGCTACTTCCACATCAGGAACCAAATCTGTTTTATTGAATAGGATAATATCGCTATAGGTAATCTGGCTCATGGCAGCACTACTAAAATAGTGTGCTGGAGTGAACGTCTCAACATCAACCACCGTCAAAATCGCATCCAAATGAGTTAAATTTCGCAACTCTGTGCCTAAAAACGTTAAGGCAATGGGTAACGGATCGGCAACCCCTGTTGTTTCAACGATCAGATAATCAATCCGGTCTTGACGCTCCAACACTCGATAGATAGCATCCGCTAAATTATCATTGATGGTGCAGCAGATGCAGCCATTCGTCAGTTCAATCATGTCTTCCTCAACGGCAATCAAGAACTGACTGTCAATGTTAATATCGCCAAACTCATTGACTAAAACAGCTACTTTGTAGTGCTCAAAGTTTTGCAGAATGTGGTTCAACAGCGTGGTTTTACCGCTGCCTAAAAAGCCCGTAATGATTGTTACAGGAAGTTTAGTGTCAGAACTTAAGAGATCAAACATGAATCAGGGGAGAGAGTAGGGAAGTGGATGGGTGGAAGTGTGGATGAGCAGAGGAGTGAAGTGCGGATGATTGGATGAGTGACCCATCTACCCTCCACCCATCTACTCCTTAATGAAACGCTGGTGTGTGGCGAATTAGGCTCATAAACTCTTGGCGAGTACGAGCATCATCGGCAAATGCCCCTTTCATCGAACTCGTCACCGTCCAAGAACCGGGTTTCTGAACACCGCGCATGACCATACACATGTGAGTGGCTTCAATCACCACCGCCACACCTTGAGGTTTGAGCAAGCCTTGCAGGGCTTCAGCAATTTGATGAGTCAACCGTTCCTGCACCTGCAAGCGACGGGCATACATCTCACAAATCCGGGCAATTTTGGATAAGCCGATCACCTTGCCGTTTGGAATATAGGCAACATGGGCACGTCCAATGATGGGAAGAATATGGTGTTCGCAGGAGCTGAACAGATCAATGTCGCGCACTAGCACCATTTCGCTGGCATCTTCATGGAATACGGCTCCGTTGAGCAATTCATCCAGCGATTGCTGATAGCCAGAGGTGAGGAATTTGAGGGCTTTGACCACCCGTTTGGGCGTATCGCGTAGTCCTTCGCGATCGGGGTCTTCACCCATGCCGAGCAGCAAGGTGCGAACGGCTTGCTGCATTTCTGCTTCAGAAACGGGGGATTTAGCTTCAGTGCTGATCAGTTGCTTGCGGATATCGTCGGGTGAGATTGATAGAGTCATGAGTGAATTTGGGTTAAGTGATCATCAGCCGTAGAAATAGGGCACGCGGTATGTCCCTCCTTTCAACAGACGACTGAACTGCTGTAAGACGATGGATCAGGCGAGACAATTTGCTAGATGCTGCCGCAGTTCATCAGCATTCAGGTTACGCCCGATAAAGACAAGCTGGTTCTTAGGAGAAGTTCGCCATTCTTCTCCTTGCAAGTCAAAACGAGGACCGCTGAGTTGAAAGACGTTGCGTAGGTCACTTTCGCTAAACCAGAGAATGCCTTTTGCCCGGAAGACTTCCTTGGGCAAATGTTCTTGTAAGAAGGTCTCAAACTTTTTCACATTAAAGGGGCGATCGCTCTCAAAGGAGATCGACACAAACCCATCATTGTCCAGATGATCAGAGTGATGGTGGTGATGTTCGTGAGCATGATGATCATCGTGATGATGGTGATCATCATGCTCGTGGTGATGTTCTGTATGCGGATGATCCTGCTGAGATTGCTCAATCTCTTCCTGGACTAAATCGGCATAGGCTTCTGGATTGTTGTAGCCTACATCCAAAATTAGCGGCAACGGCACCTGACCATGTTGACTATGGAGGATTCTGGCACCTTCCTTGACTGTGCCAATATAGGCTTCTAAGTTCTTAACCTGATCTGGATCTGCTAGATCGGTCTTATTCAAAATAGTGACATCGGCGTAGGCAATTTGTTTGAACGCCGCTTCGCTATCGAAGTGATCGGGGGTGAAAGTTTCAGAATCGACCATCGTGACGATCGAATCCAACCGAGTCATATCCCGCAGTTCCGTTCCTAAAAACGTCAGAATAATCGGCAGCGGATCAGCCACTCCGGTCGTTTCAATCACCATGTAATCGACCTGATCATCTCGTTCCAGCACTCGATAAACGGCATCCACCAACCCATCATTAATGGTGCAGCAAATGCAGCCATTGCTGAGTTCTACCATATCTTCATCCATCGACACGAGTAACTGACTGTCGATATTAATGTCACCAAACTCATTGACTAAGACCGCAACTTTTAGATTTTGACGATCGCTCAAAATGTGATTCAGCAATGTCGTTTTACCACTACCCAAAAAGCCCGTGATGATGGTGACAGGCATTCCTCGTTTAGGAATTTCTAGAGAGGCGGTAGTAGTTTCAGTCAAGGTGCTCGTCATATTGATTCCTCAGTTAAAAATGTTGATGCTAAATCGCAATACAGTTAGTTAATTGCTGCTCAATTTCGAGGGCATTCAAGTTTCGTCCAATAAACACGAGTTGGTTACAATCTGGTGGTTGTGAACGATTCGCTTGCAGAGACATTGCATGAACGCCCTTTAAATCACACCGCTTGCCACTCAGTTGAAACACATGACGTAATTGGCTGCCCTGAAACCAGAGAATTCCCTTCGCACGGTAAATATTCGAGGGTAGATTGTCGAGGAAGGTTTGAAATTTGGGCAAGTCAAAGGGGCGTTGGCGAAGCCTCTCTGGAAGCGAATCGCTCTCAAAGGAAACTGTCATAAATCCATCATTCTGTAAATGGTGAGAATGATGCTCATGATGGCTTGGATGGTCGGCTTGAGAGAGATTGAGATAGGAATTAGAGTCATTAAATCCGACATCTAAAATCAACGGCAATGGTACTTGTCCATGCTGGGTCTGAATCACCCTGGCACCCGGCTTGATGGAGCGAATATAGGTTTCTAATTCGTCAACGCGATCGGGTGTGACCAGATCGATTTTGTTCAGTAAGATAATGTCACCATAAATCAACTGGTTCAGTGCAGCTTCGCTGTCGTAGTGATTCGGCGTGAAGGATTCTGCATCAATCACCGTCAGAATCGAGTCAATATGCGTGACTGATTGCAGATCGGTGCTAATAAAACTCAGCATGATCGGCAATGGATCAGCAATTCCTGTAGTTTCAATCACGATGTAGTCCACTGCATCATCGCGATCGACCAATTCGTATACCGTATCGACTAAGCTCTGATTGATGGTGCAGCAAATACAGCCATTGCCCAGTTGCACCATATTTTCATCGATCGATACTAATAATTGGGAGTCGATGTGAAGGTCGCCAAACTCATTCACAATCACCGCCACCTTTAAGCCTTGACGATTACTCAAAATGTGATTGAGCAGGGTCGTTTTACCACTGCCCAAAAAGCCTGTGATAATTGTGACAGGTATTCCTCGTCTGGGAAGCGTAACGGATGCTGGACGAACCTGGACAATGGTATCGGTCATAACTACTGGTCTTCCAATGATTAGATGATGGGGCTTATATCTCTAAAAGCGTTACTTAGAAAGCATTTCGCGAAAACCTTACTCATCAACTATTGTTTGATACACCACTACTCCTAATGCAATGAAGGTACATCAGCAAACTGACATGCCGTAGCTTTGCGCTGCATAAATTGGAAAATGTTGTAAAACCCGTTACTGCGAGAGGGCGTGAGGCTGATATCAAATCCGGTTATCTTGATGAAGTCGGGCGTGAGTTGCTGGATTTCTAGCGGAGCCGATCCGTTCAGTCCCTCAATCAGCAGTGCCACCAGTCCTTTTGTGATCTGGGCATCCGAGTCGCCCTGAAACGCAACCTTGCCATCTTCTAATCTGGCAGTGATGTAGACTTGCGACACACAGCCCATAACTTTGTTGGCTGCCACTTTTGCGGATGCTGGAAATTCTGGCAACCGTTTGGTAAGACAGAGCAGATGCTCGTACTTTCGCTTGGGGTCAGATACCTGCTGAAAGCGTTGCACCAGCCGTTCTAAGGTAAGAGGAATGGTGGCTGAGGGATTAGGCATTGTCTAGAGAGATGAACCGCAGACATTGAAATGATAATCATTCTCATGATACAGGATTATGATGGGAAACTGAAGCGCTTTGCAACTAATATTTAGCCCTTCGCCTCACAGCAGCATTCGATACAATCAGCAAAACTCTATGTGCAAGAGTCAAATTATGAGCAAAGAGATCGCAACGCTTCTCCACAAAGCCTTGCTGCAAGACGACAAGATGGAATATTCCCTCTATGAATTTGAGCTAGAGGAGCATATTGATTGCTGGTACGAGGGGCTAAAAGCCGACCAGGATGAGTTTGTCTTTGCAGTGACAGAAAATTCAGGGCATGTGGCAATGGTGCTGATCATGCCTGATAAAACGGTGTTTGTGAATGAATCTGCCAAGGCGAAATTGTCAGAGTTCTGGCAAAGTAACTACAGCATTAATCTGAAGCGACTGATTCCGATGATGGCAAAGGAATTAGTGAACGATACTATCTTCGTTAATGGAGTGAAGACTTTTAGTAGCAAGCCACCCAAGCGAGTGTGGAGGAAGGCAAGATCTTAGAGTGGAGGCGTGATGGAGTGTAGGCTGTGACAGCCGAGTTGCCGAACTAAAATTCGGCATTTCCTGGTGGCAGTGAGGGCAAAACCAGTAAATGCCAGCGCCTCGAGCATGGCGGAGGAGCGTATCGGTACAGCAAGGACAGGTAGCCATAGGGACTCCAAAAGGTTGACGTTGATAGCGATTCCAGTGTTGTCCTCTCTATTGACCCGCAATTAATAAAGCTTCAAAAAGGGTGAACCTGTGGGCAATCAGCGATTCAGGACATCATCGCCAGCCTGATACCCACAGACACTAACTAGAATTCTGTCCGTTAGTTCGGCTCCGATGCCAAGTTGGGCAGAACCGATCTGGATAACAACAGACCCGCTGGGATTCCGACTCATGACCTGAACTTCCACACCACAGTTGCATCCCATTTTCGTGAGAGAACACATCTGACTTGATGTTCTCTGTAGTCTTTGAATCAACAGGCGATCGCCCACAGATGCTCTAGAGATTGGGAACAGGTTATCTTCAATCGAAGATTGAGAAGACGGCTGAATCCAGTTGGGATTCTGATCGACCTCAAACTCAGGGCTGGGAAAGGCTTCTCGCTCTAACCTGCCACCAATAAATGTAAAGCCCCAGCCCTCATAGTTCTGCCAACTACCGCTCATAAGTCGATGTCCCGCTTGAGTTCAGAGTTAATGCAAAGATTGTCAAGAAAATTTAGACTGCTCGCTGAAGCAAGATCAATCATGGATGACTTGTATTCGGCTGGAGTGAGCTAACCCCTCTCTGAGATTATCTACGTCTAATTATTGCTAATCTTTCTCAATAAGTCAAGAACTACTGAAATTTTGTAAAGGCGGAATTCTCGCTAAAACTCCCTTCTTGAGGGCATCAGGACGTTCTTGGCGGGGAACCATGCCATCTGGAATAGCATGGTATTGTTCTGCCAGTTGCAAAATCGCTGAGGCACTTTGCAGAGGAGGCAAATCACCAAACATTAGAGTGGTTTTCTGAGGTGCAGCGAGGGCGATCGCACAAGCCCGATTACAGCCACTCAAACAATCGACTGCCTCAATTTTGTACTCAGTTTGGAGTGTCCACTGTTGTTGCAGACGTAATAAGCTTTGCAGTAAGTGATAGCCACCCCGTTGTCCCATATAGTCTCGTTGCGTCGATGAAAACGCACAGGACTTGCACACAAATAAAACATATTGAGCCATGATTTAATTCACAGAATTACTTACGATCTCCACACATCAACTAGAACACTCAAGTCAATCGACAAATATCTATTTCGTCAATCTCGTTTACAGCTTTGTGAATTTTGTATTGCTGCACTGGATGAGTCATCACAGCAATCACGGTTTCAATTGGAGGACAACCCGGTTCTTTACAGGCAAGTTGACTAATGGAAATCGGAATTCCAGCATCCACTTCTAGAATGCGGTAGACCCAGCTTTTGATCTGCTGAACCTGCTCTGGGTCAGCTTTTGGTTTGTTCTGGGAGAATAGATTCATAAGAGGTGAAGGGGTGAAGAAATGGGGAAGTGAAGGGGGGAGGGTGATTGGGAGTTAATGGACTGGACGGGTGAAACGGGTTAAGGAAAGGTGCATGAGCATGAGTCCGATCGCCCAAACGCCCTCTTTGATTAATAGGCTGCGAGTGATCGCCCAGGCCAATATGTGGCTGCCCGTTAGCAACCAATCGAGTGCCAGAATCAAACTTTCAAATGCCGTAAAGCCAATTAGGGCAACTGCTCCAAACCACAGGCAGTGACCTTTCACCGTCTTTTGACTAAACGGAGGACGGAGCGATGCCAATAACGTGACAACGAGTATCCCCAACCCCATCATCAGTCCCCAAAGCAAAGAACCTGCTGTCCAGGGATACTGTCGCAGTGTGTAACCATAAACTTGATTCAGCAACCAGATCAGCATGGCAACCAAAATAGCTGGCTTGGGTTTGAGTGTGGTTCCGGCGATCGCTCCAAATGCTACGAGCGGCGGATGGGGATAAATCACACTGCTGAAGGCACCGATCGCGAGAAAGGACATGAACCAGATTCTGCTATGGGCGATCGCCTGCCATTGAGTTGTCCAGAGGGGTTGGTCTGCAACCAAAGCATGGTGAGTTGTATTGTTCACGTTCCTCCTGTCTCCCTAGTAACATCTGAGATCGTCGTTTATCATAACGGCTAAATGGTGATGATGTGATCGAGCGGATTGCCAGCCAAAGCAGCATACAGGTCTGGAAAACAGCCGACCTGAACGCCTTCAACGGTGCCCGTTGGGGTGCAGTTACCGGGTTCACCTTTTGCCAATCCGCGTGACAGCGCACAGCGATCGCACATCATCAACAAAATGTTCTTTTCCCTGGCAACCGTGGCGAGTCGTTCGCCAATCGGGCTTCCCTGATGCAGACAGTAAGTGTTGTCGTCAAAGAAAAACATCCCGACGACTTCTGCACCATGATTATTTTCTTTTAACTGCGGCAAGATCATTTGCCCCAGCTTGTAGTCTGCGGTATGTCCAGATGTACTAAAAACGTAAGCAACTTTCATGGTTCTCCTGACCTAAATCTGCTGTTTGTTGACAATTACCTGCTGCATTTTTTCGTGCAGTGCAGCTAGCGTTAACGCTCCGAGTTCTCCTCCCTGACGGGTTCGCACACTCAAGGTTTGGTTTTCCACTTCGCGTTTACCGATGACAGCAACGACGGGAATTTTTTCGAGTTCGGCGGTGCGAATTTGTTTGCCCAGGCGATCGCCACTCACATCTACCGCAACCCGATAGCCTAGGTGTTTCAATTGTTGGGCGATCGCTTCTGCATAGCCTCGATGGGCATCACTCACCGGTAACAGACGCACCTGCACCGGAGCCAGCCACAGCGGAAAATCCCCCGCATAGTTTTCAATCAAGATGCCAAAAAATCGCTCTAATGACCCGAAGATGGCACGGTGAATCATGATGGGGCGCTGACGAGAACCATCCGCTGCCACATATTCCATGTCAAATCGTTCGGGCAAGTTAAAATCGACTTGAATCGTGGAGCATTGCCATAAGCGACCGATCGCATCCTTGATTTTGATGTCAATCTTGGGACCATAAAACGCCCCCCCACCTTCATCAGTCACATAATCCCAGCCTTTCGTATCCAAGGCTTGCACTAATGCGATCGTCGCTAAATCCCAAATGTCATCCGTGCCCACAGATTTACTCGGACGGGTTGAAAGATACACTTCGTATTCAGTAAAGCCAAAGTCTGACAGAATGGTTTCCGTCAAGTTCAATACGCCCAAAATCTCATCCGCAACCTGGTTTGGTAAACAAAAAATGTGAGCATCATCCTGGGTGAAGCCACGCACCCGCATCAAACCATGCAACACCCCCGATCTCTCATAGCGATACACGGTGCCTAACTCTGCCCAGCGAATCGGCAACTCCCGATAGGAATGCAAATGACTCTGATACGTCAGCACATGAAACGGGCAGTTCACCGGCTTTAGCTGATACTGCTGCGCCTCAATCTCCATCTGGTCAAACATATTGTCGCGGTAGAAGTCGAAATGACCCGACGTTTTCCAGAGATCGAGATTGGCAATGTGGGGCGTGTAGAGTAGTTCGTAACCTGCATCTAGATGCGCTTTACGCCAGTAGTCCTCAATCAGCAGGCGCATTCGCGCCCCTTTGGGATGCCAAAAGACTAGCCCTCCTCCAGCATCGTCTTGAATGCTGAAGAGGTCCAGAGCTTGTCCTAACCTGCGATGATCGCGCCGCTTAGCTTCTTCTTTGTGAATCAGGTAAGCCTGCAATTGTTCTGGAGTTTCCCAGGCTGTTCCGTAAATGCGTTGAAGTTGCGGCTTGGTTTCATCTCCGCGCCAGTAGGCTCCGGCAACATTTTCCAGGGCAAAGGCAGCGGGATTGATCTCACCCGTGTAATTGAGGTGCGGTCCCGCACACAAATCCCACCAGCAATCTTTACCAATATTTTTTTGCGCTAAAGCATCAGCAGAAACGCGAAACAACGAAGGCTCTGACACGCCTTGCAGGGTATCGAAGCAACCGATGAAGTAACGGGTAATTGGTTCACCTACGGGAATGCTGTCGAGGATTTCCAGTTTGTAGGGTTCGTTGAGTTGCTCAATTTCTGTCCGAATTTGCTCTCGATCGCCCACTTCCTGAACAATGGGCAGATTAGCTTGAATAATTCGCCGCATCTCCGCTTCAATCTGGGTCAAGTTTTCTAGGGTAAAGGGTGCTTGGCGATCGAAGTCATAGTAGAACCCCGTTTCTGTCCAAGGACCGATCGTCACTTTGGTTTCTGGAAACAGCGTTTGCACTGCCATTGCCAGCACATGAGCGCAGGTGTGACGAATCCTCAACAGTGTTGCAGTGCTGCTTTGATTTAAAGGAGCCTGAATCAGGGTGTTGATCATAAATCAATATAATGATAATCATTCTCATATTATCCTAATCTGAGGAATCTTGTCATGCTCAATCGCTGGTTTAGAAAACCACATCGCATTTGGTATATTGCCGCTCCATTGCTAACCGCAGGATGGTTCAGCTATCTGGCTCCTCAAACAGAGGCACAGAGCAAGCCAACGGTTGTTGCCACGACCAGTATTCTGTGTGACATCACCCAACGCATTGCTCAAAACACGATCGCGCTCAAATGCTTACTCAACCCTGGTAATGACCCGCACACCTACGCCCCTAAACCGGGCGATCGCAAAGCGATTGAAACCGCAGCACTGATTCTTTATGGCGGTTACGATTTTGAACCTGACCTCATTAAGCTGATTCAGTCCACATCCAATCGATCACCAAAGGTAGCAGTTTACGAGGTAGCAGTACCCAACCCAATTATGGGTGGACATTCCCATAGCCACGGCGATGGCGGACATAGTCATAGTGGCGGAACCCCAGATCCTCACGTATTTCACAGTGCTGAGAATGGTGCAAAGTTAGTGCAAGTCGTCAGTCAACAGTTAACAAAGCTACAACCGACTCAAGCCAGTCGCTATCAAGCCAACGCCAAAAAACTCACTAATGAACTGACCCAAATTCATACCTGGATTCGATCGCAGATTCAAACTATTCCCTTCAAACAGCGTTGGATTATCAGTACCCATGATGCCTTTGAATACTACGCGCGCGCACTTATAATTTAGGATTAGCGCCGACGCTGCAAGGCATTAGCACAGAGGAACGACCAACAGCGTTTCGGGTTGCAACCTTGGTGAGAGAAATCAAAACATTGGGAGTGTCCACCATTTTTGCTGAGGCAAGTGTGAATCCGAAGTTGATCACGACTGTGGCAAAAGAAGCAAAGGTGAAGGTCAGCCCACGCAAGCTTTACGCTGACGGCATTGGCACAGCAGGCAGCGAAGCCAGCACCTATCCCAAAATGTTGATTGCCAATACCAGGGCGATCGTCGAAGGCTTAGGTGGAAAGTACACGCCCCTGCAATGAAAGTTGCCCAGTTGCGATCGGGATGGGCAGTCTTTCACTGGAATCAAACCCGTTAAGCAGCCTGATGAATCGATTTAACTTTGATCGTGGCTTGAGGCGGAGTTGGATTGATCAAGCGAGAGGTTTTGGGCTGAAACGGCACAAACTGACCTTTTAGCCCTTTGGCGATCGCCTCCGTGTTCGCAAGCAGCATCTTCTGATAGGTCTCACCCGATGACCCCGGCTCCCCCAGTCCATCGGCATACAGTTCTTGCTCTGAAAGTTTGACGTTGGCTTCTTTGGCAACCGCTGCAATCAATTTGGGGTTAGAACTAAGTTCGGCAAAAATCGTTGGTACATTCGCCGCTTTGATTTCCTCTACCAATTCTTTCACTCGTGTCGGAGTTGGGGCTTCCTCCGTGCTAATGCCCTGCAATGCTCCCAGCACTGGAATACTATAGGCTTCTGAGTAATAGCCCAACGCATCATGGGTTGTGACTAGCTTGCGAGATACTATGGGAATAGTAGCAATTTGAGACTTGACCCAGGTATCAATCTGCCCAACTTCCGCTGTAATCTTCTGGGTATTCGCAGCGTAGAGTTGCGCATTAGCTGGCTCTAATTTGCTCAAATTCTCACTAATCACTTTGGCGATCGCGATACCGTTCTGAGCATTGTGCCAAACGTGAGGGTCTGTTTCAGTTTTGCCATCTTCTTCAAAGGTGAGTGGTTTGGACACCGCCACTTCGTGAACTGCCACCTTGGGAGCCGAGTTAGACGTGGCTTGAATCAACTTAACCAACGTGGGTTCAAAGTTGAAGCCGCCATAGAGGACAAGGTTTGCGGTTTCGATCGCCTTTTTATCATCTGGAGTGGGTTCATAGACGTGAGGATCGGCACCGGGCGCGACCAGACATTTCAGGTCAATGGTTTGGGCAGCAATTTGTTTCGTCAGGTCGCACAGAACTGTGTTGGTGACGACCACCAATGGCTTCTCATCAGCGGCATCGGTCGGGCTGGAGGTTGCCGCTGGACTGGGTGCTGTTGATTGAGGTGCAGAGCCACAGCCCGCCAAGCCAGCGACTAAGGTTAGGGTCGCCACTCGCTTCCAGGAACCATGCAAAGCCGTACTAAAACTCGTCATTCCGAAACACTCTTGGTAGGATTACTGTTCTAAGGGTACTACAATAATGAGAATCATTTTCATTTTTTCGTTATGCTAGAGGTTCGTGAGTTGGCTGTCAACTACCGGGGAATCAGTGCTGTCGAGGATGTCAGTTTCTCTCTGGAATCTGGGCAACTGATTGGGATTATTGGTCCCAATGGGGCGGGTAAAAGTACCCTGATCAAAGCGATTCTGGGCTTGGTTCCGGCTGAGCATGGGGTAGTAACGTTTAACTCGCGTCCGCTGAAGCACCAGTTGGGCACCGTTGCCTATGTGCCCCAGCGATCGCAAATTGACTGGGACTATCCTGTCACCGTCTGGAATGTGGTGATGATGGCGCGGACGCTGCACTTGGGCTGGTCGCGATTCCCCAGTCGGCAGTCGAAAGAGTTGGTACAAGCCGCATTGCAGCGGGTGGGGATATGGGAACTGCGCGATCGCCAGATTGGTGAACTATCAGGTGGGCAACAGCAGCGGGTGTTTCTAGCACGGGCACTGGCACAGCAGGCGGAGCTATTTTTCTTCGATGAGCCGTTTGTCGGCGTAGACAAGAAAACTGAAGCCGTGATTTTTGAAGTGTTTGGCGAACTTAAGTCTGCGGGCAAGACGCTGTTGGTGATTAGTCACGATTTGGGAACTACGACGCGGGTGTATGACCACTTTTTGCTGCTGAACAAGCAATTGATTGCCGAAGGGTCGCGGGATGAAGTCATCACAGCGGCAAATCTGCGAGAAGCCTATGGCGAGAACGTGATTCTCTTAGAACGCAGCGAGGAAGAGCGATGCTAAATGGATTATTGGAACCGTTAGGCTTCGAGTTTATGCGAAATGCGATCGCCATTGCGGTGACGATGGGCGTTCTCTGTGCCGTGGTGGGCTGTTACTTGATTGTGCAGCATATGGGATTGCTGGGTGATGTGATTGCTCATGCGGTGCTGCCGGGATTGGCGATCGCCTTTTTCTTGGGAGTTGATATCTTTATAGGAGCGTTTATTTCTGGAACCATTAGCACCTTTGTTATCGCCTGGATTCAAACACAATCGCGGATTAAGGTCGATGTCGCCATGGCGCTGGTCTTTTCCGGGTTTCTGGCGTTGGGCATTGCCTTAATCACCATTCTCAAAAGTAAGCTTGATCTGCATAGCTTTCTGTTCGGCGATATCTTATCAGTCACGGGTGCAGATGTGGTGAGGACATTGGCGATCGCGATCGTGGTGTTGTTTGCCGTGTTTATCTTTTATCGTGAACTCCTGTTCTACACGTTTGATCCGCTAGCAGCGCAGGCAATGGGATTGCCCGTCACCTGGATTCAAATTGGGTTAAATGCGGCAATCACCTTAACCATCATCGCCAGTATGCAAGCCGTTGGTGTAGTGTTGGTGGTGGCGCTGCTGATTGGACCTGCTATCACGGCTTATTTGTTGGTCAAAGAACTCTATCGGATGATGCTTTTGGGCGCAGTGTTCGGTGTAGTTTCCAGCGTCAGCGGCATGTATGTGAGCTACTACTGGAATATTCCATCAGGAGCAGCGATCGTCTTGCTCGTTTGTCTGTTGTTTTTAGTTGCACTACTGTTTAGTCCTTCTCAAGGGATTTTGACGCGACCCAAGGCAGCCAATCCCTCTGCACAGCGCTTAGTCAAACAACTGCGGCGAAATTAATCTGGCGGTTTATCACACCTCCGTCACCGCAACATCAACGCTACGTCTTTGGCAAAGTAAGTCAAAATCAAGTCTGCTCCGGCTCGTTTCATACTCGTCAGCGTTTCCAGAATCACCTTTTTCTCGTCGATCCATCCCTGTGCCGCCGCCGCTTTGATCATGGCGTACTCCCCACTGACGTTGTATGCCGCAACAGGCAAATTTGTATGCTGCTTGATTTGATAGATGATATCCAGATAGGCAAGAGCAGGCTTCACCATCACAATGTCTGCGCCCTCTGCGATATCTAAATTCACTTCTTTGATCGCTTCTCTGGCGTTCGCTGCATCCATTTGATAGGTTTTCTTGTCGCCAAATTTGGGAGCCGAATCGAGAACATCGCGGAACGGACCGTAGTAGGCAGACGCATACTTAGCGGAGTAGGCGAGGATGCCGACGTTGATCCATCCCTCGGCATCCAACGCCTTGCGAATGGCTCCCACGCGACCATCCATCATATCGGAGGGAGCAACAAAATCGGCTCCGGCTTCTGCCTGAACTAAGGCTTGTTTCACCAGCACTGCCACCGTTTCATCATTGAGAATCGTGCCATCCTGCACAATGCCATCATGCCCTTCGCTGCTGTAGGGATCAAGGGCAACATCGGTAATCACCAGAATATCGGGAACGGCTTGTTTAATGGCTCGGACGGCGCGGGGAATCAAGCCGTCGGAGTTGTAGCTCTCAGTTCCGGCGTTGTCTTTTTGGTCGTAAGGGATGAGCGGGAAAAGAGCGATCGCCCCAATGCCTAACCCATACGCTTCCCGCACTTCATCCAGCAGCAAATCTAACGTGTAGCGATAACATCCCGGCATTGAGGGAACTTCTTCCCGTTGCCCATCTCCCTCCATAACAAATAGGGGGTAAATTAAATCTTCCACACGCAGAATGTTCTCCCGCACCATCCGACGCAGAGTTTCGGTTCGCCGCAATCGCCGGGGACGATGAGTGATGGGTGTAGCGAGTGGTTCAGATTGACGGTCAGACTCAGCGGTTTCATTTTCAAGGGTAGAGACATCAGATGGAGGCATAAGATATAATGAAAATGATTATCATTCGCCTATTTTATAGTAATACGATGTGAAAAGTAATTCACTTTCTCCGAACAGCAACTCTCAGCATCATCGTCTGCCCCGCAACCAGCAAGCAGTGCTAGATGCCCTGAACCAGCAACCCTACCCCCTCTCGGCTCAAGAGTTGTGTGGTGTGGTGCGGGAGCATCAGGCGATCGGGTTAGCAACGGTGTATCGCGCGTTGGAAGCCTTAAAGCTACACGGGTTAGTTCAGAGTCGAGCCAGTGCTAATGGAGAATTGCTCTACAGCCCGATCGAGCAAGATCAGCATTATTTAACCTGTTTGCAGTGTGGTCAATCTTTTCCATTGGAGCAGTGCCCTGTCCGTGATTTAGAAGCGCACTTGCACCCCTCAGTTCCGTTCAAAATTTACTATCATACCCTAGAGTTTTTCGGATTGTGCGAACCCTGTACGCATCAGCCGAAGTGAACCTTACTTATTTTGGCTAGTGTGCTGAAAGCCCTTTCCTGAGCCATACCGCACGGTTCTAAATTCGACCTGATTGGAGTTAGGGTTGTAGAGCGTATAAGTTGCCTGTCCAGGAATCCGCCCCACATTACCCACGCCAATCACCTGTCGCGGTTTAGCCGCGATCGCTTGTGGTGGGGCTACCTGATCTAAGGTGGTGACACTGGATGTAACCGCGCCCTGCTGAATTTCGTATTGAAACGTCAAACCCGAACGACCACAAAAAAGTGTGTTTGCATCCATTCGCACGAGGCGATCGAGCATTTGAATCGGGGGCGTATCTGGCGTTAACTCATCACTAACGCTGACACTACTTCCATGAATCAACAGGCAATCGAGTTCAAATAAACCGAAGTCGAGCGATCGCACCCACTCAACCATCTCGCGTGAAATCGCATCCCACAAGGTTTTCACCATTGTCATGCCATAGCGTTCGATGAGTTCGGTCGGTTCTCCCGTTCGTCCCAATCCATGCAAAATCAGCAACTGTTCTTCCCACCAACCTTGACAAACTTGTGGCTTAGGTTCATATGGTTGAGGCGATCGCACTCGCTGAATCACCTTTTCACTTTCCGAGATGGGTGCAATCACATCACCCAAAATATAGAGTTCTTCTACAAGTTGCCGCTGACGTTTGATGTCTGCTAACACCGCTTCATACGCGGCTAAATTGCCTTCAATTCCGCTCAAAACTGCCCAGATCATTTTTGTACTACAAATTTTCGTGATTTTAGATAACCGCAACTACTCTGAAAATGCCAACCAGCCTGTGAAAACAAACGCAGTATAGAAACGAGTTAGTCTTCTAAAACCAGCTTGGTTCAGTAATTCCAGCGTTCGCTCTTCTGAGATGAATTGGAGATGCTGCCACATCGTCTCGACCAGTTCAGTGAGACGTTGTGATTCCATTCCTGCTAATTGCGCTCGTTTCTGCCACCCATCAACTAAGCGCTTAAACACCTCAGATTGTTTATCTCCTTGAAAATCTACCAACACAAACGGGCTACCCGGTTGGAGACGAGTCGCGATCGCCTTTAAATAGTCCAACTTGGCACCATCATCTGGTAGAAAATGCATGACTAATAAGCTAGTAGCGGCGTTAAACGGATGTAACGGAAGTTCTTGTATGACTCCGTTGTGAAGAGTGACGCGCTCTTCTAATCCGAGTGATTCAATTTTTGCTTGAGCCACTGCCAGCATTTTTTCAGATGGATCAACACCCGTAAAGCGCCAGGTTGACTGGGCTTGTCCCAATACATTAATTTCGTTGCCACCACCCGCTCCAACGACGAGAATATGCGCATTATCAGTCAAGTAGATTTGGCACAAAGCCGTCAGCATCATGAGTAGGGCATCATAACCCGGAATACTCTGACGAACTGCGATGTCGTAATCAGTCGTTGGCAAAGCGGAATTTTTATCGAAATCGAACGAATTACCGTTAGTTATGGCTATCGTTCACATACATGGGTTGGATCATCGGCGCGTTCGGCAAACTCCAGTCCCCTAGCTAAACGCCATGCGAAGATCGGAGGCAAACCATTTTCAATGATGGCAGCACAGGTTTTTTGATAGTCGTATTCCACTTCGCGCAGCGTGATTTGATCTGTCTCAGTGTTGTAGATAACATAAGTTGCATTCGGTCTGCCATGACGCGGTTCACCCACTGATCCAGCATTCACAATTCGTTTTAGGGGTGCAGAAAAACTCATATCACTTTCAGATTTGTCCGTCGATTTGACACGAATCTGGAGTTGACCCGCATCGAGCGATCGCACATAAGGCACATGAGTATGACCACAAAACAAAATATCAGCACCTGTAGATAACACTCGTTCCATCGCCACAAATGCATCCACTTCTGGCAGCAGATATTCGTGCTGATTATGGGGGCTGCCATGCACAAAACACAGATTGTCATCGCGCAAACTCAGCGGTAAGTGCGCCAAAAACTCTCGGACTTCTGGATGAATGACTTGATTTGTCCATTCATGGGCTAGCTTGCCACGCTTTTCTGCCAGCACTGAGGGATAACTACATTCACACGAATTCAATCCTTCTACAATGTCTTCATCCCAACATCCTTGACAGGTGGGAATATCCAGCGCACGAATCATTTCCACTACAGCGTTGGGATGAGGTCCATAGCCCACTAAATCACCAAGACAATAAACCTTGTCTGCATTTTGATTGTCGATGTCAGATAGCACCGCATTCAAGGCTTCGTAATTTCCGTGAATGCAAGACATGACCGCAATTTTCATTCCGCTTCATCTCCTGTTTCTAATAGGTCCTTGATTTGTTGGTGATAGTAAGCGATCGCTTGATCATCCAAGCAACAGTCTTCCAGTGTTTGAGCCATTGTTTCTTGATTCAGTGCTTCACCCACGATTTCAATGCCACTAAAGCGATCGGGTCTGCCATTCAACGAACGGGGCAGATTCAGTTCAACGTAGCCGCTTTCAGTGAGTCCTTTAGCAAAGTCAAAATAAAGTGCCCGCCCATCGGCGACATCAAAAATGCCTTTGGCACGTTGAACATTGCCATAGGCTCCATTGATAAGTTCATACCAGAAGGTGTTGAGACTGGCAGCATCAAGCACCTGTCCAGTCAAAATCGAACGCCAGAGGTGAGGTTGTTGCAACGTGATGTTAGTCTCAGCCCCCGTCACGACCAAATCCGCCCACCCATGCCATTCCGTGTGTCGAAGTCCCGGCGGCAACACGGCAACACGACGGCAATCTGCCATCGTGTCAGGCAAAATCAGGGAGGTCAAGTCAATCTGAAACCCCAGTTCAAGATAGACTGCACATCCAGCGCTTGGGTGCTCCAAAAAATCGGTCAACTGCGTCACGGGTAACATTGTGAGCCGTGGGACTTCTGCTGCCAGATAGGTGGCATCGACCGAAGTCTCTCCCGCACCCAAACTCAGATAGATGGCTGACTCAGCAACGATATCCACTGTTGCCGTATCCAGCTTGTCTACCACACTTTGCTCAATGCTGATTGCTTCTGTCATTTACCTATCTTACAGATCCATCTTCAGTTTGTTCGATTATTTAGAGCCAGTCTGGGCTTTTATGGGTTGCTTAACATCCTTGAGTCAAGGCTGCGATCGCCCTCACCGTGACAGTTCAATGGCAGCAAACCCCACTGCTGCGGTATTCCCGTTGTTGTGCCTGCTACTAACCAGACAGAGCCATCCTTTTCGGTGATCAAGCCCTGTGCCTCCGTGATAGGTAAGGGCGTAGATGCAGTGATTGCGGTCTGCCTATCTCCGGTTCGCCCCGTCTCTCCATTTCTCTGACGATCTTCATCCTTCACTTCCACCCACTTCACAAACCCCTCATCACTCTGCAATGGATCAGTTGGACTGGGTGCAATTCCGCCCCGCCCGGTCACGGTGAGAGAACTGACTCGCTGCACTCCACGGGGAACGCAGGCTTGGGAAATTAGCTGAGTCGGGTCAACCAGATCAACAGGCAGTTGCGCCAATCCGCGACTGGGATCAAACGTGGGATAGATGACGGTGCCGCTGCTGCCCGATCGCGATTCTGCCGAAATATCCACCCGTCCATTGCCCCGAAATCGAGCAAAGCTACCGGGATTCCGCCCGACTGGAGTTGCCCTGCTGCTGCTAAACAGTGCCGCCAGAAACACAGGCGAATTGATCAAAATATTGCCGCCTGCGCCCAATTCAGCATTTGCCAGAATGTCGCTGTCTTCCAAGGCTAGAAATATATTTGAGCGGATGTTGATGTTGCCGCCGCCGCCCGTGCTGTCGAAGACGCTGGTGCTGATCAAACTGCCATCTCGTAGACGAATATCTCCAGCCGCGATATCAATATTGCCACCGCCCGATCGCGTAGAACTCGCCAGAATTTGCCCCCCGCTACTGTTCAAGGTGCCGTTGAGGGAAACCGTGATGTTGGCGGCTGTGCCAAATTCAGCTCCTCGGCTGGAAATCACTCCATTTTGCGATCGCAGATTATTAGCTTGGATATCAATATCTCCGCCGCGCCCCTGTCCAACGATGTCCGATCGCAAGCCACCTTCCTCCAGCAGGTTTAGCTCACCAGTCCGCACGGATAGCTTTGCGCCATTGGTTGTCCCCGCTCCAACCGTCGCCAGTGATCCCCGATTTGCCAGGGTGATCGTGTCTGCAACTTGCACAGTGAGTTCGCCTGCATTCCCCTGAACCGCAGTAGCAGCCGCGTTTGAAGCACTGGTGTTAACAAGGTTGAAAACGCCGGAGAGGAAAGGCGAAGATTGAATCGCACCCAACTGAAGATCGCCGAAAATGTCCGTTCTGGCTGGATTATCAATGCGATCGAAGCTCACCGTATTGATTGAAGATTGATTCAGAACATCCAGTCTTTTAGCCGAGACTGAGAGACTTCCGCCTGAACCTGCCCCAAAGGTGGAAGTAGACACAACGCCGCGATTATTTAAACTAACAGAGTTATCAACTTCGATCGCCAAGTTGCCGCCTTGACCTTGACCGACAACACTGGTTGAAATGAAGCCGGAATCCTGAACAATCAGATTGCTGGCTTTAACACTGATATCTCCGCCGCGCCCCTGCCCAATCAACGCCGTGGAAACTCCCCCAGCCTTCTGGATGGTGAGAGTTCCGGTTTCAACTAAGAGATTGCCAGTCGTAACAGAAGACCCAATTGCATTTGATCCGAGGGAAGAACTTCCCTCTACTAACACCGTATCTGCCGCACGGACTGTGACATTGCCAGCAGATCCAATCCCAAGCGTGCTTGATGCAACGATGGATAGATTTTGCAACGTTAGATTACGGGTCTCAATC